>JALZKA010000147.1 GCA_030859475.1 Actinomycetota bacterium | reverse complement strand
CTATAGAGCCGCTACCCGGTCCTCGGCATTCGAACCCGATTCTTCGGTCGGCGGCGCTCGCCCCGTGTCGGTGGGGTAGTGGCGCGATGGCCGCAGCCGGTCCGTCAGCGCCCAGGCCGCGAACAGCAGCGCCCCGGCAGCGCCGGTCGCGGTCAAGAGCGCGCCGGCCGCGGCCACGACGGCGACCCCGTTCGAGCCCAGGATCAGCACCGCGGTTGCAGCCCCGAGCGTCGGCCCGACCGGGAGCAGCCCGATCGCCGCCGAGGCGATCAGCAGTGCGATCGCGTCCCACGGGGAGATCGCGACGCCAAGCCCGTGAAGCACCACCATGTTGCGGACGACTTGGGCGCCGGTCGCGAACATCACCAGCGCGATGACAACGTTGCGGGATCCCAGACCCCGCATCACGTCAAGGCCCTGCCAGAACCCGAGGCGGCGGTCCCGCACGAACCGGGTGCCGCCTCCGATCAGGACGATCGCCGTGCCCAGGATCAGAACCGGGACCCACCACGGCACGTTCAGCGGGCCGATCAGGGTGAACGAGAGGATCGCCGCCAGCGCGACTTCCACGACCACGATCGGCAGCTCGGCCGTAACGAGGACCTTGGCGGGAGGCGAACCGCTGGGAGCCGTGCGCCGCAGCGCCGCGATTCTCACGGCGAGGCCGAAGTTGGGATTGAAGAGGTTGCCCAGGTAGCCGACCGCGGCCGCGTGATACAGACGGCGTCGGCCGGCGATGCTCCCGGCCGCCTTCACGCAGACGTGCCAAGCCTCGGAGCGGGCGATCAGCCAGATCACCTGGAGGGCGATCGCCAGCCCCAGCGTGGTGGCCGATGCGCTGGAGAGCGAGTCGGCGAACTCGTCGCGCTTGTCCCAAAGACCGTAGACCAGCGCAGCGGTCACGATCAGGCTGCCGATCAGCGTGATCGCGGCGGGGTGGGCGCGCCCCCACCGGCGAATCTCACGGATGGCCGTCACCAGCCTTGCCAGGATACGCGCGATGCGCCTTGGTCGTCGCTAAGTAGCGCTTATGTGAATACTCCAGGGGTGAAGATCGAGGTAGGCTCCGAACCCGTGCAGGTGGCGCCGCTCGGCGAGGCGCCTCCGCCGACCACCGCCCTGCCACCACGCCCCGACCTGGGCCGGTTCATGATGAGCGCCGGCTTCATCCTGGCCCCGACGCGCTTCCTAGATGCCTGCCATGAGCGGTGCGGTGACTACTTCACGCTGCTTCCGGCCAACGACCGGGTGCTGGTGGTGACCGCTGACCCGGCGGCGGTCAAGCAGGTTTTCACCGGCGACCCTGCCTTGTTGCACGCCGGCGAGGCCAACGTCGTGCTCGGGCCAATTCTCGGGCAGCGATCCGTCTTGCTGCTCGACGGCCCCGAGCACCTCCGGCAGCGAAAGCTGATGCTGCCCCCGTTTCACGGCGACCGGATGCGCAAGTACGGCGCGATCATGGCGGCCGTCGCCGAACGCGAGATTCAAGGCTGGCCGCGCGGGACCCGATTCTCGGTGCTCGCGGGCATGCAGGCCATCACGCTCGACGTGATCATGCAGGCGGTCTTCGGCGTGGTCGACCCGGCTCGGCGCGAGCGTCTCGCCAAGCCGCTGCGCGCGCAGCTCGATCCGCTGGCAAGCCGGGGCAGGGTCCTGATGCTGGCCCTCACCGAGGGCCGCAGCGGCCCACGCAGCCCGTGGGGCCGCCTCGCGGCCGCGCGGGCAGAGGCCGACGCGTTGATCTTCGAAGAGATCCGCGCCCGCCGGGCCGCCGGTGACGCTCCGGATCGCGACGACATCTTCTCACTGCTGCTGGCCGCCCGGGACGAGGAGGGCGAGCCGCTCACCGACCAGGAGCTGCGCGATGAGTTGATGACGCTCCTCGTCGCCGGACACGAGACCACCGCCACGGCTCTCGCCTGGACGCTGGAGCGGATCGCGCGCCACCCGGAGGTCCTCGAGCGCCTGCGTTCCGATCCGGGCGGCGAGTACCTCGACGCCGTGATCAAGGAGACGCTGCGCCTGCGCCCCGTCGTTCCCGCCGTGGCACGCCGGCTCAAGGAGCCGATGGAGTTCGGCGGCTGGAAGCTCCCGGCCGGCGTCCACATCGCGCCGTCGATCTACCTGATGCATCGCCGGCCCGACATCTATCCGGACCCGCTGGCCTTCAGGCCGGAGCGGTTTCTCGGTAAGCCGCCGGGAACGTACGAGTGGATCCCGTTCGGCGGCGGAGTCCGGCGCTGCCTTGGAGCAAGCTTCGCCCTGTTCGAGATGAAAGTCGTGCTCGAGACACTGCTCCGTACTGTGGACCTGGAGCCGTCGCGACGGCGGCCCGAGGGAGTAGCCAGGCGAGCGATCACGTTCGCCCCCGCGCGCGGCGGGCGGATCACGCTCAAACCGTCGCCTGCGCGCTAGCCCCAGGGCGCCACCGCCGTGCCACGATACGGGGCGATGCGCCTGGTGACCTTCACCGACTCAAGCGGCGAAGTTCAGGTTGCCGAGCTGGATCGGGAGGCGGTCGCGACACTGACCGCGCCTTCGATGCTTGCCTGGCTGGCCGGTGATGGATCCGCCCAAAGCGGCCCGCGGCACCGGCTCGGCGACGTTGACCTGCTGGCGCCTGTCCCCGACCCGCCCAGCGTGCGCGACTTCTATGCCTTCGAGGGACACGTGGCGGCTGGCTGGCGCCGCCGCGGCGGCGAGGTGCCCGACGCCTGGTACGAGGCGCCGGCCTTCTACTTCTCCAACCCCGCGTCGATCCACGGGCCGGGACAGCCGGTGGCGCGGCCCGCCGCGACCGAGATGCTCGACTTCGAGCTGGAGGTCGCCGCCGTGATCGGTGCGAACGGAGAGATCGCGGGGTTCACCATGATGAACGACTGGAGCGCCCGCGACATCCAGCGCCGTGAGATGACGGTGGGCCTGGGTCCCGCCAAGGGCAAGGACTTCGCGACTTCGCTGGGGCCGTGGCTGGTTACGCCCGACGAGCTGCCGCTTGTGGACGGCAGGCTTCAGGTCGAGGCGACGGTGAGCGTCAACGGCCGGGAGCTGAGCCGGGCGAGCGCGGCGGAGATGCACTTCTCCTGGGACGAGCTGGTGGCGCAGGCGGCGCTTGATACGCGGCTGCGTCCCGGGGATGTGATCGGCTCAGGAACCCTCAACGGCGGCTGCCTCTTGGAGCTCGGTCCGCTCGAGGGCGATCGCTGGCTTGAGCCCGGCGACGAGGTGGTCATCGCGGCCGACGGGCTGGGCGAGTTGCGAAACGCAATCGTTTGAGGGGCAGTGGGCAAGCACGGCGACATCGAAGTCAGGATCGGCACGGCGGCCGACGCACCCCTGCTCGGCCGGGTGCTTCACGAGTTCAACCTCGAGTTCGGCTCCGACGAGCCTTCCGCTGACGAGGTCACGGGGCTCGCGCGGCCACAGCTCGAGTCCGGCGAGATCGCGGTCCTGTTCGCGGGCGACGGGCCGGCCGGGTTCGCCCAGCTCCGCTTTCGCGGCTCGCTCTACGACAGCGCGCCGGCCGTTTGTCTCGAGGAGCTCTACGTGGAGCCCGGTCAGCGCGGGCACGGCTTCGGCTGGGCGCTGCTCGACGCGGCGATGGACTATGCACGCGGCCGGGGCGCGACCCACATCGACCTGAACACAAGCGTGGACGACACCTCCGCGCGCGCCCTTTATGAGCGCAACGGCTTCACGAACCGCGAGGGCGACGAGGACGGCCCGACGATGCTCTATTACGAGCGCGACCTCTAGGCGGAGGACGAGCGCGATCTCTAGGCGGAGGCGCCCCGCGCCCCCCGCGCCCCCCCCCCCCCCCACCCCCACCCCCCCCCCCCCCGCCCCCCCCCCCCCGGCCCCCCAGCCCCGCCCCCCC
>JALZKA010000064.1 GCA_030859475.1 Actinomycetota bacterium | reverse complement strand
CCCGCGACCTGGCGCACGAGATCGTCCCCGGCGGCGCTGACGATGAAGGTCGGCCGGCCCGCGTCCTGGTGTGAATGGACCTCGGCCAGCATCTGCGGGTAGATCCTCGGCAGGACGCCGGCCAGCACTCCGGGCCCCAGTCTCTGGAGGTCTCGAGCCGACGCGCCGGCGAGGACCTCGGAGATCTGATCCATCGCCGCCTTGGTGGTGGCGTCCGTGGATCCGCGGAGCCGGAAGACCAGCCCGTCGCGAGCCCAGCGCAGCATCTGTGTGCGTGAGATCAGCCCGGCCTCGTACGAAGCGCGCACCCACGCCATCCCCGACGACCCCGCCATCAGCGTCCGGTCGAGGTCGAAGAACGCTGCCGCTTTTAGCGGCGCCGCTGTCAAACCTCGATCAGAATTGCGTCGCCCTGCCCGCCGCCCGAGCAGATCGCGGCGCAGCCCAAGCCGCCGCCGCGGCGCTTAAGCTCGTGCACCAGCGCGCCGATGATGCGGCCGCCCGAGGCGCCGATCGGATGGCCCAGGGCGATCGCGCCGCCGTTCACGTTGACCTTCTCCTCGTCGATGCCCAGCATCCGGATCGAGTTCAGGGCGACTGAGGCGAAGGCCTCGTTGATCTCCCACAAATCGACGTCCTCGGCCGACTTACCGGCCCTCTCGAGCGCGAGCTGCGCGGCTTTCGCCGGCGTCTTGGCGAGGTAGGCGAAGTCGTCGGCGACCATGCCGTAGCCGATGACCCGCGCAAGCGGATTCTTGCCGTTCGCTTCGGCCCACTCAGCGGACGCAAGCACCACCGCGGCAGCGCCGTCGTTGACCCCGGGAGCGTTGCCCGCCGTGTGTGTCGCGTCGTCGTCTCCGATCGCCCGCAACCCGGCCAGGGACTCCTGGGTCGTGTCGGGGCGAATCGCCTCGTCCACCTCGACCACGGCCTCCGACTTGCGCGACTTGACTGTGATGCCGGCGATCTCATCGGCCAGGCGGCCCTCATCGGTGGCCTTTGCCGCGAGCTTATGCGAGCGGGCGGCGAGGCGGTCCATGTCGGCGCGCGTTATCTCCAGCTCGTTCGAGACCTCGGATGCCTCGTTGATCATCTGCTTTCCGGTGAACGGGTTCGTGAGCCCGTCGTGCGTCATCGCGTCGACGGCGGAGACATCGCCCATCCGGAAGCCGAAGCGCGCGCCAGGAAGAAGGTACGGCGCGTTTGACATCGACTCCATGCCGCCACCCACGCCGACCGCCATGTCGCCGGCCCGGATCGCCTGATCGAGCAGCCCAACCGAGCGCATTCCCGACGCGCAGACCTTGTTGACGGTCTCCGACGGCACCTCCTTGGGAATCCCGGCCTCGATCTGCGCTTGACGCGACGGGATCTGGCCCTGTCCCGCCTGCAGGACCTGGCCGAAGACGACCTGGTCGACCTCCCCGCCTGCGACGCCGGCGCGCTCGAGGGCGGCCTCGATGGCGTGACCGCCAAGCTCGTGGGCGTCCTTCGAAGCGAGCGCTCCACCCATCTTCCCGAAGGGGGTCCGAGCGGTTCCCAAAATCACGGCATGCGACATGTATGAAGCCTTTCGAAGCGGTTCCAGGACGAGTAGGTGCTGTGCGTAACTGTAGTTAGACTCGCGCGCAGTGCAGGTCGCCGTCGCCGATTCCCAGTTGACGAAGCTCCAGGCCGACCTCCACGTGATCAACCTGGCTGCCGGCGCCGAGCTGCCCGCGGAGTTCCGCTCCGTGCCCGGCGCGGCCGACGCCGAGGGTGGCTTCCGCAAGCTTGCGATGCTCCGCCCTGAGCGGCCCGAGCGCCTGCTCGTAATCGGTATCGGTGAGGCCAAGGAGCTCGATCGAGAGAAGCTCCGGATCCTCGCCGCGCTGGTCGAAAAGCAGTCCCGCCGCTACGAGGCAAAGCGGATCGCATGGGACCTGCGAGGGCTCAAGAGGCCCGGGGCCGAAGAGGCCGTCGCCGCCGTCACGGAAGGCTTGGTGATGGCAGCGTTTCGCTTCGACCGTTACCGGGCGCAGAAGCCTGACGACGAGCCCGCCCCCACGCTGGAGCGCCTCGAGCTGGCGCTCGACGAGGCGGGCGAGGAGGCATCCGAAGCAGCGGCTCGGGCACTCGTCGCATCGGAAGCGGCCAACCGGGTCAGGACCCTGCAGACTCTGCCCGCCAACGAGCTCACCCCGACCGCCCTGGCGGACCGCGCGGCGGAGCTGGCCGACGGGTACGAGCGGGTCGCGATCCGTGTCCTCGACGGCGGTGAGATCGCCGAACGCGGCTTGGGCGGCCTGGCGGCCGTCGGCGCCGGGGCCACCGAGGAGCCGAAGCTGATCACCCTGCGCTACGAAGGACGGGGCGGCGGCGAGACCTTGGGACTGGTGGGAAAGGCGGTGACGTTCGACAGCGGCGGCATCTCGATCAAGCCGGCCGCGGCGATGCACGAAATGAAGATGGACATGTCCGGCGGCGCCGCGGTTCTCGAAGCCGTCGCCGCGATCGCCGAGCTCGGCCTCGACCTTGACATCGTCGCTGCGATCCCCGCGACGGAGAACATGCCCTCAGGCAGCGCGATGCGGCCCGGCGACGTGATCACGCAGCTGAACGGCAAGACGGTGGAGGTCACCAACACGGATGCCGAGGGGCGCCTGATCCTGGCGGACGCACTCACCTGGTGCGTGCGCGAGCAAGGCGCCGACCGGATCGTCGATCTGGCCACGCTGACGGGCGCCACCCTGGTCGGGCTGGGCTCGACATACGCCGCGCTGATCGCCAACGACGACGACCTCGCCGCCCAGGTCACTCGAGCCGCCGAGCGAAGCGGCGAGCTGGCCTGGCGTCTGCCGCTCCACCCCGAGTACAAGAAACTGACCGAGGGCACGATCACCGACCTCATCAATTCGTCGGCAAAGCGCAAGGCCGGCACGATTTACGCCGCGTCGTTCTTGGAGGAGTTCGTCGACGGGCGGCCATGGGCGCATCTGGACATCGCCGGTACCGCCTGGGACGTCGGTCGCGAGTACGTCGGGGCCGGCCCAACGGGGTTCGGCGTTCGCCTCCTGGTTGAGCTGGCCCGCTCGCTGAGCTCCAAGTAGCCGAACGTCCGTCCCGGCCCCGGATAGCGGGCAGCGCGGGACGTTCGGCAAGACGATCAGGTCCGATCCAGCGGCAAGCCCTCGGGTACTTCGATCCGCATCATCTCCAGGAGGCCCCGCGCCATCCGGGGGTCGCCCCCGAGCCGGACCCGGCCCGCGGCGATCCTCTGCAGGGCGACGCGCCCGCGCGGATCCATCGGATCGGGCAAGCCCATCCGCAGCGGCGCCGTGGTCAGCAAGACGATGTCCGGCAGGCGCCCGGAGACGATCACGTTCGGCCGGAGGAAGTCGCCGTCCTCGACGCGGATCACGCCGTTGCCAAAGGTGACCCGGGTAGGGATGTACGGCTCGCGGAAGCGGATCACGAGCTTGCCTTGCAGCTGACGGGCGATGTCGGGCCGGCGAGCGACCCCCCGCTCGATCAATGCGTAGATGCTCGCCCCGATCCCGTCGCGGTGAGTGCGCCCGAGCGCTACCTCGGGCGCTGCTTCCCGGATCGGCGGCGGAGCATTAGTCGCTGAGGCCCGCGTCGCCATGGACCGATAGTAGGCCGCCCCGCGAAAGTCGTTACGTAACCGCGAAAGTCGTTACATAAGATCGGGCGCTTGGATTTCGCACTCACAGACGAGCAGCGCCTGGTGCGGGACACCGTCCGCGACTTCGCCCGCAAGCGGGTCGCGCCGGTGGCCGAGGAACTCGATCGCACCAAGTCCTTTCCGTACGAGATCGTGGGTGAGCTCGCCGAGCTGGGGCTGATGGGGATCCCGTTCACAGAGGAATACGGCGGTGGTGGCGGCGACACGCTGACCTACGCGCTGGCAATCGAGGAACTGGCACGCATCGACTCGTCAGTGGCGATCACGGTGGCCGCCCACACCTCGCTCGGCACGATGCCGATCTACATGTTCGGATCGAGCGAGCAGAAGGCGGACTGGTTGCCGGAGCTCACTGCCGGTCGCAAGCTGGCCGCCTTCGGCCTCACCGAGCCCGACGCCGGCTCCGATGCCGGCAACACCCGCACGAAGGCCAGCCTCGAGGACGGCGAGTGGGTGATCGACGGCGCCAAGCAGTTCATCACCAACGCCGGAACCGACATCTCTGGCTGCGTGACGATCACCGCCGTCACCGGCGGTCAGGATGGCACCCGTGAGATCTCCAACCTGATCGTGCCCAACGGGACCCCGGGCTACGAGCCGGGCGAGCCCTACCGGAAGATGGGCTGGAACGCATCCGACACGCGCCCGCTCAGCTTCGACTCATGCCGGGTGCCGGAGTCGAACCTGCTCGGGCCGCGCGGTGCGGGCTTCAAGCAGTTCCTTGAGATCCTCGACGGCGGCCGAATCGGAGTGGCGGCGATGGCGGTTGGGCTGGCGCAAGGCGCATTGGACGAGGCGATCGCGTACGCCAAGGAGCGCCAGGCCTTCGGCAGCCCGATCGGAAAGTTCCAGGCGATCCAGGCGAAGGTCGCCGACGTCTCCGCCCAGCTCGAAGCCGCGCGGCTGCTCACCTACCGCGCCGCCATGCAAAAGGACGCGGGCGAGTCGTTCACGCTCACGGCGGCCCAGGCCAAGCTGATCACGGGCAGGCTCGCGGTGCGCGCATGCGAGGAGGCCGTCCAGATTCACGGTGGCTACGGCTATATCGAGGAGTATCCGGTCTGCCGCTTCTATCGCGACGCCAAGATCCTGACGATCGGCGAGGGCACCGACGAGGTCCAGCACATGGTGATCGCCCGGCAGCTCGGCCTGTAAGGACGTTGCGCCGGGGGCTACGCCGGGCGGGCGGTGATTGCCTCGGCGGTGAGCTTGGCGAGCTCGGCACCACGGCCCACGTCGCTGGAGCCGATCCCGTAGTGGGCGAGCATCTCCTGCTCGCGATCGCGCTGGATCGGGCTGTTTGCCTCGACCTTCGGGGCCTTGCGGATCTTGTCGCGTGAATAGGGGACCCAGACGTGACCGGCCCCGCCGACCGCGTCGCGGGCCGGCACCAGGCAGTGGGCTCCGAAGCGCCCCATCCGCGCCAGGAGCCATTCCGGCCTGCCGCTGTGATCGTCGACATACACGCCCTCGACCTTGCCGACGGTCGACCCGCCCATCTCGTCCAGCTTGAACCCGGCCCAGCCGGCGATGTCCGCCGCGGTCAGCTCGGGCTCCGCAGGCTCAGGCGCGCCTGCGGCCGCTTCGGCCTCCGGCACCTCGGCCGCCACCGGAGCCTCCTCGACCGGCGGCTCGGCTACAGCGGCCTCGTCCTCGGTCGCGGAATCTGGGGTCTCCTCGTCAGCCATCGTCGGATGTTTCTAGCAGCTTGCGAGCCGCGGTAGCAGGATCCGTCTCTCGCCGGACCACGCTGGCCAGGAGCTTTGCCCACTCGGGGTCCAGGTCAACCCGCTGCTCCAGGAGCCGCCGCATCCGGGCGCCCGCGATGCCGAGGACCTCGGCGCGCAGGTTTCGCGCCCGTCGCTCGTTCAGGGTCCCCTCCTCCTCGATGTGTGCGCGATGCGCCGTAATCGTCTCGACGAGCTCAGGCACCCCCTCTCCGGTGGTGGCCTCGGTGCGCACCACGGGGACCCGCCAAGAGCGCTGGGGCCCCATGCCGAGCACGCCGCGGACCTCGCGAATCATCGTGTCGGCAAGTGGGTGGTCGGCCTTGTTGACGACGATGACGTCGGGGATCTCCATTACCCCGGCCTTCAGCGCCTGGACCGAGTCGCCGGAGCCGGGCATCAGCGCGAGCAGGATGGTGTCCGCGTGGTCGACGACATCGATTTCCCCCTGCCCGACGCCGACGGTCTCAAGCAGGATGTCGTCCTTGCCGGCGGCGTCCATCAACAGGGCCGCCTGAAGAGCGGCCTCGGCCATGCCGCCCAGCGCTCCGCGCGACGCCATCGAGCGGATGAAAACGCCCGCATCGAGGAAGTGATCCGACAGCCGGATTCGATCCCCGAGCACGGCACCACGGGTGAAGGGGCTCGACGGATCGACCGAGAGGACCCCGACGGTGCGCTGCCCCTCGCGCAGCTCCGCGGTGATCGCGCCGATCAGGGTGCTCTTACCGACTCCCGGGGGACCGGTGACGCCGATGATCCGGGCTCCACCCGTCCTCGGGAAGAGATCTGCGACGAGCTCGTCCCCCGCCGGATCGCGGTTCTCGACCAGGCTGATCGCGCGGGCCAACGCGCGACGGTCGCCGGCCAGGACGCGTTCCGCAAGCGTTCCGGTGGGCTTGGCGGCAGCTTCAGGCATCGGCGGCAGTCTAGGGAGGGGGCCGGAGCCGACCCCTCTCTTGTGCCCGCCCGATTACAGTCCGGGATCGTGCCCAGGCCGATTCGATTCCTCGCGTTCGCCCGCCGGGAGGGCATGCTGAACGTCAAGTACGCGCGTCTTTACTGGCGCTATCTGTGGCGCCGCTACCTCACCCGGGCGGGCTGGCGCTGGCAGACCAACGGCCCCGTCTTCCTCGGCCGCGGCCTGGAGCTCGAGGTGGGCAGGAGCGGCAGGCTGATCTTCGGTCCGTTCGTCTGGGTCGGAGACGGCACCAAGATCCGCTGCCACGAGGGCACCGTCGAGATCGGCGCGAAGACCGTAATGGGGCAGGAGTGCACCGTCTCTGCGTTCAAGCACGTCCGGATCGGCAGCGACTGCGTGATCGCCGACCGGGCGATGTTCATCGACTTCGACCACGGCATCGTCGAGGTCGAGCGGCCGATCCGAAAGCAGGGGATCTACAAACGCGACGTCCGCATCGGGTCCAACGTCTGGGTCGGCTATGGCGCCTGTTTTCTGCGCGGCGTCGCCGTCGGCGACAACTCGGTAATCGGCACCAGCGCGGTGGTCACCCGCCATGTCCCCGCCAACGCGATCGTCGCGGGCTCCCCCGCCAAGGTCGTGCGGATGCGCGATGCGCCTTCCGGCCTGCGCTGGCCGGACCCGGTCGAGCCCGATCCGGCCGACGAGCGCACGCTTGAGCCACCGGCCGACCCGTAGCGTCGGGTGCAGCCGGCTCTAGGTCCGGGTTACCCCGGAGAGCTCCGCATAGACCGCTTCCGTGCGCTTCGCCACGTCAGTCCAGTCGAAGCTCAGGACGTGCTCATGCGCCTCGGCGATGAGCCGGGCGCGGAGCTCCGGCTCCGTCAGCACGCGAACGGCCACGTCGGCGAGCGCCTCGGGGTCGCGGGCCTCGAAGCGAAGGCCCGCCGCGTCGTCGGGCACCACCTCCCGCAAGCCGCCCGTGTCGGCGACGATGCAAGGGCAACCGGACGCCATCGCCTCAAGCGCGACCAGCCCGAAGGGCTCGTAGATCGAAGGCACGACGCAGACATCAGCGATCCGGTAAAGGGTGTGCAGGACGTCGTCGCCGATCCAGCCCAGGAAGCTGCCGTGATCCAGTAGTCCCAGCTCGTCGGCCTGGCGGCGAAGCTCCTCCTCGTGGGTGCCAGACCCGGCGACCAAGAACCGGGTTCCCGACGCTTCCGCGATCACCCTGGGCATCGCCTCGAGGGCGAGCTGGAAGCCCTTCTCGTAGACCAGCCGACCGATGAGCAGCACCAGCTTCTCGTCCGGCTGGGCGAATTCCGAGCGCAGTCGGCGAAGCTCTGCCTCGTCGGATGCGGGGAGGTCGTCGGGATCGATCCCGTTCGGGATCACGCTGATCCGAGCCTCGTCGACGGCGAAGATGTCGGCGATCTGCTCGCGCATGTAGGCGGAGCAGGCGATCACCCGGTCGGCGCGGTTCGTTATCCAGCGCTCGACGCCGTGGATGTAGGACTGCGGATGTTTGTCAACCCAGCCCTGATGGCGCCCGTGCTCGGTCGCGTGGATGGTCGTCACCAGGGCGCAACCGAAGCGCTTGGCGAGGTGGTCGCAGGCCATCGCCACGAGCCAGTCGTGGCCGTGCACGAGGTCGAACTCGAAGCGATCGCCCAGTTCCACGCCTGCCGCGAGCATGTCGGCGTTCATCCGCTCCACCCACGCGACGAACTCCCCCAGGTCGGTGGGCCGCTTCGGCTCGATCACGCGGTGGATCTGGACTCCGGCCATGTCCTCCTCCGCCGGGGACTCCTCGCCCCCGCGGGTCAGGACGTGAACCTCCGTCCCGAGCCCGACAAGGGCCTCGGAGAGCTTGCGCACATGCCGGGCCAGCCCGCCCTCGATCAAGGGCGGGTACTCCCAGGAGAGGATGAGAACCCTAGTTGGCAAGCCTGTGCATGTGGCTAGGGAGCGAGTAGCGGGGCCAGGTCGAGGTCGGGAGCGAGATTGCGCAAGCGGGGATCCGTCGGGGCTCCGGAGTGTATGGCCCTGAGCAGCTCGTGGGCGTGGTCGGTGACCCGCTGGAAGGGGTAATCCCCTGCTTGGCGGCGCTTGTCGAGGAAAGCCCAGTCCGACGCCTGGAGCGCGAGTAGCTCCCGTGCCGCGCGCAGCACGGCGTCATCGGGGAGATCGCGCTCGCCCAGGCGGGAGGCCAGCCGAAGCTCCAGGCGACGGGCCCCCCAGGCCAGATCGGAAACCTCGGGAGAATCCCAGGTGGAGAGGTCCTTGTGCTCCCCCCAGCTCGAGCGATGAAGCTCCGCTTCGCGGGGCTCGCACGTCGCCAGTGCGCGCGGGAGCGTGACCAGCTCGATCTCAGCGTCCTCGGCCCCGGTCACGACCTCCGCCAGCCAGTCCGGACCCTCCCACCACCAGTGGCCGAGCAGCTCCGTATCGATCGCGAAGACCAGCAGGCCATCGTCGCCGGACGCAGCGCGATGCTCGCGCAGCCGGTCGGCGACCCGCGCCAGGAACTCACGCGCCTGCTCCCGCGCCCGGGCGGCGCCGGCCCGAGGGTCCCGGATCTCGCCCCCGATCGACCACACGCGGGCACCGCGCAGTGACTCGCGGTGGAAGTCGGTATGCGCCGGATCGGAGGGGTACCCGTCCAGCGACCAGAGCCACTCGATCGCCTCCCAGTCGATCGGGAAGGCAACCGGCCCCGCCTGAGTGGCGATCGGCGTCAGCGCCGCCAACTGGCCTCCGTGAGCGCTCTGGTCGGTGACGAAGAAGCCGAGGCCGTGCTCGGCCAACAGCCATTCGAGGCCCGGCTCGTAGGCGCACTCCGGGAGCCAGATGCCGTCGGGCTCACCAAAGCGCCGCCGGTGGGACCGGAGCCCCGCGTCGATCTGCAGGCTGCGGCCGCCTTTGGTCGCAACCAGCGGCAGCACGGCGTGGGTGGCGCACGAGCACATCAGCGCGATGCGGCCCTCCGCATGCGCCTCCTGAAAGACCCGTAACGGCTGGCGTCCGGCTTCCTCCAGCCGACCGAGACCGCGGCGGTAGCGATCGGCTTCGTCCTGGCAAGGCTCCCGAAAAGCGTCGTCCTGCTCGTGCGCGTCGGCCAAGGCGGACGCCAGGCGGTACGCGTGGCCGAACTCGGCGAGCCGCTCGCCGGCACCGGGCGCCTCGAGCTGGTCCGCGAGCACCGGGGTGATCGTCATCGTCAGCCGGTCCGCCACCTCCAGCACCGGGAGGTAGGAGCGCAGCACGGCGTCGAACAGCCACTCCTCCCCGAAGGGGTACGTCCCGAAGCCCTCCACATAGGGCATATGGGAGTGGAGGACGATCGCAAGCCGGCCGATTGGCATCAGCGGCGACACACGGCGACGAAGTCGAGCGCCTTGTCCAGCTCGCACTCGTCCTCGGCCCGCACCGCGAAATCGGACGCGGCGATCGCCGGCGTGAAGCGGTCATAGAAAGGCTTCGAGATCCGCAGTGCCCTGTGCACCCGGTCCCAGCCGAGGCCCAGGGCGATTTGGTGGATCCGCAGCTTGCGGGCGTGAAAGAGGCCGAGGATCCGGACCTCGCCAAAGTGCGGCTCCAGCAGCTCGCGGTATTCGGAGGCGGTGTACTCGCGCAGGTGCCAGGGATTGTCGGACTTCTCCGCCCCCGGGGGGGCCAGAGTCAGGCGATTCGGGGTGGAGACGTAGGCGGTGGGCGCGGTCGCCGCGATCCCGGCGAGCAGCCTCCCCGGATCGTGGATGTGCTCGATCGTCTGCAGGAACACGATCGCGTCGCGCGGCTCGCGGAACTCCTCCACCAACTCACGCCGGAAGCTGATCCTGGGCTCGGCGTACCGCAGGCGTGCATGCTCATAGGCCTCGAAATTCGCGTCCACGCCGACCACGTCGCTTGCCGTTCGGGCCAGCACGGCGGAGCCATAGCCCTCGCCGCAGGCCAGGTCAGCCACGGTCAGGCCCGCGACCCGCTCGGCGATCCACTCGTAGACAGCGAGGTGGCGCCGATACCAGTAGTTCTCCTCCGGCAGGTCCGGCAGCGTGCGCTCGCCGGTCAGCTTCAGCGGCGGCACATGGTCAGGTTGGTCTTGCTGGACGTAAGCCATGTTCGGGGCGCATGACGGTAGCCGGTATGTGGCTTGCCAGCTACAGTTTTCGGGGCCTCATGCCCGCCTCGCCCACCGCCACGCCGGAGCACATCCGAGACGTCAACGAGCGCTATCACGACGTCGCCGCCCCCTCTTACGATGCGAAGTGGGGCATCGATTTCGGGGATGTCGGCCGCGACCAGACTCGCCGGAAGCTCGTGAAGGCACTTGGGTCGTTTCCCGACCGGCCGTTTGGCAGCGCGCTCGAGATCGGCGCCGGAACCGGCTACTTCTCCCTGAACCTGATGCAGGCGGGGGCGATCGAACGGCTCGTGGCAACCGACATCTCCACCGGGATGCTGGACAGCCTCCAGAGCACCGCCGAGTCGCTGGGCTTCGCGGATCGAGTCGAGACGAACCAGGCCGACGCGGAGCATCTTCCGTATCCCGACCAGAGCTTCGACCTGGTGCTGGGCCACGCGGTCCTTCACCACATCCCGGACCTGGGCCGGGCGTTCGACGAGATCAGCCGCGTCCTGCGGCCTGGCGGCGTCCTGGTCTTTTGCGGGGAGCCCTCGCGCTACGGCAACCGCCTGGCGACGCTGCCGAAGCGCCTGGGCGCCTGGACCGCGCCCACGTGGCGGCGGCTGATTGGCGCCGGACCGCGAAACGGCTCCGGCTTCGACGGCGACGGCGACGGGGTGAACTCGCATCACGATCACGCGCTGGAGAGCGAGGTTGACGTTCACGCCTTCGCGCCACGCGCCCTCGACCAC
>JALZKA010000146.1 GCA_030859475.1 Actinomycetota bacterium | reverse complement strand
CTCAACCGCCGCTTGCCGGTCAATCCGCTCGTGATCGCGGCTCTCCTGGTCGCGGCGGTCGCCGCTGGCGTAGTGACTAGCGGCTTTGGCCTGATTGGCGGCGATCCGGAGCCGGCGGCAGAGATCGCCGGCCCCGCGAACGGCAAGGGCAGCAATTCGCCCGGCGGCCCGCGGGCCGGCGATCCCGTCGAGGTGGCGGTCTTGAACGCGACTCAGGTTGATGATCCGCTCGCGCCGGTCTCCGGGGTCCCCGGCCTGGCCGACGTGGTCGCTGATGAGCTGGTCGCGCCGGCGGGCTTCGAGCTCGGAACCCGGACGAACGCTCCCGGGGGCGAGGAGGCCACGGTGATCATGTACGAGCCTGACGCGGAAGCCGACGCCGCGGAGCTGCAGGCGGCCGTCGAGCAGCAGCTGGGCGACGTCGAAGCGGTCCCGATCACCGCCAAGGTCGGCGAGGTCGCGAACGGCGCCCCCCTGGTGCTCCTGATTGGCCTCGACGATGCCGAGTTCGGGCAGGGCGCCGCCACGGCGACGCCCTAGCGAGGGATCCGTGGGCACCGATCTCCTTCCCTTCGACGAAGTCACGGCATTGGTTGCGACGGCGTCTGCGTTGGGAATCCTGCTGGTCGCACCGCTCTATCTCTCGCAGCGGCGCGACATCCAACGCCTGCGCGAATGGATGCAGCAGAATCCGAGCTACGCCGCCAGCGAGGTAGCCAAGTCCGAGCAGCTCCTCGATCGCGCCGAGCTGGAGCTCGAGCAGATCTACGCCGAGCGAGGGGTCCCCTTCACGACGGGAACTCAAGAGCACCCGGTCCATGTGACGAGCGAACGACCCGCGCTCACGCAGGTGACAATGGAGCGCGCGGCGCTCGAGCCGCACCCGCGCTGGCACCGCTTCGGCCGGCTCGCGACCCAGCCTCGGTGGATGGCCGTCGTCGCTTTGGCCGCCCTCACCGTGAGCGTTGCCGGTGTGATCGGGGTTCAGCAGATCTTGGTGGACGATGACCGGGGCGCCGCGCCCGGCACGTCCGAGCCGGACGGCATCTCGGTTGCTGTCCTCAACACCACCTCGGCCGGCGGCATCGGCGGGCGCGTGTCCCGGGAGATCGTCGCGAGCGGCTACCTGGCCGGGGGCGTCCAGACCTTCGTCCGCGAAGCCGATCAGAGCGTGGTCATGCACCAGCCAGGTGGCAAGCGCGCCGCGAAGCGGATCGCGGGACAGCTCGAGATCGGCGCCGTCCAGCGGATCGACCTGGAGGTCGAAGAGGCGGTGCCTGAGGCGGATGTCGTGGTGATCCTGGGCCAGGACCGAGTTGGAGGGTGAACTCGAGCCCCGGCGCGATGGCCGCCTCGGCCCCGCGCTGCTGGTCGGCCTGCTGATCGGAGCCCTCGTTGCCGGCGCGCTGGTCTATCGGGCGCGGACGCCGGACCTCGCCCTCGAGGTGGTCGAGCTCGAGCCCTGCCTCGAGCGCGGGGAGAGCACCGCGATCGACTTTTTCGTGCGCTTCGACGAGCCTGAGGCAACGGTGCAGATGGTCGCTGCGGGCCAGGTCCCGGTGCGCACCCTCGCCGCCGCCGCCGGCCTCAGCAGCGAAGAGCTGGTGAGCTACGAGTGGGACGGCCTCGACGATGACGGCGAGCCCGTGCCGTCCGGCAGCTATCGCCTCCGCGTGATCCTGCCGGGCCAGGGGCGGGACATGGTCTACCCGACGAAGCTGATCGTGACGCCGTCGGAGGGGCGGCGACCAACCAGCTGCGTGGCGGCGGGGGAAGCCGGTTGACCGCCGAGCCCTTGCAGGTGATCGCGGCGCTGATCGCCTGCGCCGCGGCCGGTGCCGGGCTATGCCTGCGCTCGCCCGGGCCTCGCTACGCCGCGATCGGCATCGGCCTCCTCGCCGCGCTCGGCCTGGTCGCGGGCCAGGTCTGGGACCAGTCGCGCTTCGAGGACCTCCGCGCGCAGCCCGCGGTCATGGTCCTGGCGGCGATCCTGGCCGCCACCGCGCTCGGGGCCACCGCGGCCACATTCGTGCGCAACCCCGCCTTCGTCGCGATCGCCGCGTTTGCCGTGATCGCGCTCCGGCTGCCGGTGCAGGTCGGCTCGGAGACGAACTTCCTGCTCGTGCCCCTGTACGGAGTCATCGCCGGGGGTTGGCTGCGGGGGATCTGGCTGGTGGCGCGGGCACGCGGGGAGGAGCTTCAGCAGCCGAGCTCGCCGCGGCGCGACGGGTCTGCCGCCGTGCGCTGGCTGGCCTACGCGCTAGCGGCATCGCTCGTCGTCTACGCGCTGGGCATGGCGTGGACCGAGGACGCCGACAACGCGATCACCAACGTCGCGTTCTTCCTGGCCCCGTTCGCCGCGCTGCTGGCGATGCTGCGCGATCTGAGCTGGCACCGCAAGCTCGTCGGCCAGGTGCTCCTGGCGACGGCCCTCGTCGCGCTGGCGTTTTCCGCAGTGGCCTTCATCCAGTACGCGACGCGCGAGCTGACGTTCAACAAGGACCTCCAAGACGCCAATCAGCTCCACCTCTACTTCCGGGTCAATTCGGTCTTTCGCGACCCGAACGTGCTGGGCCGCACCCTCGTCTTCGCGATCGTCGCCCTTGGCGCCTGGATCGCCTGGCGCCGGCCCGCCCGCCAGGCCGTGGCGGGAGCGCTCGCCGCCGCGGTGATCTTGGTCGCGCTCTCGCTCACGTATTCGCAGACGAGCTTCGCGGCCCTGGCGCCTGCCCTCGGCCTGCTTGCCTGGCTTCGATTCGGCCGGCGCGGTCTCGCGGGAGCGGCCGCGCTGCTGGCGGCGGGCCTGGTTGCGCTGGTCCTGATCGAGGTGCCGGCCGACACAACCGTGGACCGTGACCGTGCCGACCTGGCGGAGATCTCGAGCGGTCGGACCAGCCTGATCTCCGGGGGGATCGACCTGTTCCGCGACGAGCCGGTGGTCGGGCAGGGCCCGGGCGGTTTCGCGATCTCGTTTCGACGGAAGATCGAGGAGATCGAACGCCCCATCTCCCACAACGAGCCGGTCACCGTGGCCGCCGAGCAGGGCCTGCTTGGCCTCGTGCCCTACGGCGCGGTCCTGCTGCTTTCCGGTTTCGTCATGTTTCGCCCGTGGCCGGCGGGCGATCCCGCGCGCGCCGGCGTGGCCGCGTGCTACCTGGCCCTGGTCGTTCACTCGCTGGGCTACGCCGGGTTTGCCATCGACCCTGCGACCTGGGCGCTCCTCGGCCTGGGCATGGCCCTGCGGGAGTGAGAGGCTAGATCACTAGATGTTCGGGCACCTGCGACGGCTTGCGACCACGGGCGCCGCCTACACGGCTTCCAGCGTCCTCTCGAAGCTGATCGCCGTCGCCCTGCTGCCGATCTACACGGCTTACCTGAGCCCTGACGACTACGGCGCGGCCGAGGTGATGATCGCCTCGCTGGTGGCTGCCTCGATCATCGTGCGGTTCGGCGTGATCGAAGCGATCCTGCGCTTCTACTACCTGACCGCGGAACGCCCCGAGGCGGTCGTGAAGACCGGGTTCGCATCCCTGTTCTGGACCACTACGGCGGCGGCCCTGCTCGTGCTTCCGTTCGCCGAGCCGCTCTCGGAGCTGCTCCTGGACGGCCGCTCCGACGCCGGGCTCATGCGCCTGACGATCCTGGGCTTGTGGCAGCTCACCCTGTGGGAGTACGCGCTGACCCTGATGCGCCTCGACGAGCGCGCGCGCGCGTACTTCGTTTTCACGATCGCCGCGGTCCTCGTGACGATCCCCATCACCCTGGCGCTGGTAGTCGCCACGGACCTCGGCGCTTCGGCGATCCTCCTGGGCAGCTTCGGCACCGGCACGCTGTTTTTGATCGGCCGGCTCTGGGTGGAGCGACGGCGGCTGGGCTTCGCTGTGGATGGCGGGCTTCTGCGCCGCATGATCCGCTTCGGCCTGCCGACGATGCCCGCCGAGCTGACGCTCTACTCGCTGAGCTTCATCGACCGGATCATCATCATCCGCCTGATCGGCGGCAAGGAGGGCCTCGCGGCGGCCGGGCTCTACGCGATCGCGG
>JALZKA010000063.1 GCA_030859475.1 Actinomycetota bacterium | reverse complement strand
GCCGGCGCCGTGGCGAAGCGCGTTCTCGACCATGTTCGTGAGCGCCTGCTCCAGTCGCAGCCGGTCGCCATGGATCGATATGCCTGCGGCGGATCCGGCCTCGACTTCCCGACCTGCCGCGCCTGCGCGCGAGTGGAACCGGGTTGCCACCGTCTGAAAGAGGTCACCGACGTCCAGCCTTTCGGTCGAGAGCGCCAGACCGTCCTCGCCCGAGCGCGCGGCAACCAGCAGGTCGTCGGCAAGCTGAGCAAGGCGGTCGACCTCCTCGATCCCCGACGCGATGGCCTTGCGCAGCTCCCCCTCGTCGGCGGCATAACGCTGGGCCAGCTCCAGCTCGGTCTTGTGCAGCGCCAGCGGCGTCCGCAGCTCGTGGCTGGCGTCGTCCACGAACTGCCGCTCGCGCTCGATCGCTCCCTCCAGCCGGACGAGCATCTCGTTCAAGGTGGTGCCCAGCCTTCGCAGCTCATCATCGGCCACGGGCACCGCCAGCCGCCCGCCCGGAGCCTCCGCCGTAATTGCCTCGGCCTCTGAACGCATGCGCTCAACCGGCCCAAGCGCCCGGCCCGCCGCCCAGTACCCGGCCAGCGTGGCGAGGGCCAACGCGGCGGGCCCACCGAGCAGGAGCAGCAGCGCGAGTTGGGAAAGCGATTCGTCGCGGTCCTCCAGCGAGGCGCCGACGACGGCGACCAGAGTGCGGCCATCCACCTGAATCGGGGTCGCCAGGATCCGGACGCGGCCGTCGAGGCCTGGCACCTCGTCGCGCTCGGAGAAGCTGGCGCCCACCTTCCCGTGAGCGCGGGCGTCTGCGTCCAGAACGGACCCTGCGTCGAGCTGGGCGGTTGAGAGAACCGTCCGGCCGGCCGGGCTCAGGACCTGCGCGAAGCTGTCCTCCGGGTCAAGCGTCGGGAAGACCAGGCCGTCGTCGCCGGCGTCCTCGTCGATCAGCGCGCTCAGGTCGGAGGCGCGTACCTCAAGGGAGTTGTCGACCGCTTCGTCCAGCTGGGACTCAAACCGCAGGTAGAGGAACAGGCCGAAGGCGGCGAGGACGAACGCGATCGACACGGCGAACGCCATCGTCACCCGGAGCCGGATTGGCAGACGGCTCATGATTCGGTCCCGCCGTCTTCCCGGAGCCGGTAGCCCGCGCCGCGGACCGTTTCGATCGACTCGACCCCGAACGGCTTGTCGACCTTCGCCCGGAGGAAGCGGACGTAGGAGTCGACCACGTTGGAGCGGTTCTCATACTCGTAATTCCAGGCGTGCTCGAGCAGCTCGAAGCGCGAGAGGACCTGGCCCGGGCGCCGCATCAGCGTCTCCAGGACGGCGAGCTCCTTCGGGGACAGCTCGATCTCCACATCGCCGCGCCAGACGCGGTGCCGCGCGGGATCAAGGCGCAGCTCGCCAACCCGGAGCTCGGTCGGGCGCTCGGGCGTGCCCCTGCGCAGCAGCGCGCGCAGGCGCGCGAGCAGCTCGGCGTAGGAGAACGGCTTGGTCAGGTAATCGTCGGCTCCGGAGTCGAGCCCTGCCACGCGGTCTGAGACGGCATCGCGGGCCGTCAACATCAGGACGGGCGACCAGACCCCGGCCTCCCGGAGCTTGCGGCAGACCTTGAAGCCATCGAGGCCCGGCAGCATCACGTCGAGGAGGATCGCGTCGTACTCCGTGGCCTGCGCTCGCCACAGGGCGTCCTTGCCGTCGCCGATTACGTCGACGGACATGCCCTCGCGCTCGAGCCCGCGCTTCAGAAGGGCGGCGAGCTTGCGTTCGTCTTCGGCGATCAGGACTCTCATTGGTTCCCAGCTTCGAAGGCGCGTGTGAAGGGAAGATGAAAGCCGGTATCAGAATTTCACGAAGCTTTCATGGTCGGCGGGGGATAACGGCTGCATCAATCGACCGAGGAGGCTTGAAATGGATTCCATGAGTCGCGCAAGCCGCGAAGCAAGCGTGTCCCGCCGGAGGCATTGTGAGTTGTTCATCGCCGGTTTTCTGGCATTGGCGCTTTTCATCGCCGGGTGCGGCGAGGACGATGCCGCAACCAGCCCAGATCCCTCAGCCGCGCTGCCGCAGGGCTCGGAGCCCGCGAACCTGGACCCGGCGGAGTTCACGACCGAGGTCGACAACCCGTATATGCCGCTGGCCGTCGGCAGTCGCTGGGTTTATGCGGAGACGGCGGACGGCGAGCCGGACCAGAAGGTCGTCGTCGAGGTGACTGACAAGACCAAGACGATCGCCAACGGGGTCGAGGCCGTAGTCGTCCGCGACACGGTCACCCAAGGCGGCGAGGCCGTGGAGATCACGGACGACTGGTTCGCACAGGATGCCGAGGGCAACGTCTGGTACCTGGGCGAGGACACGGCGGAGTACGAGAACGGCAAGCTGGTGTGCCGGTGCGGCTCGTTTGAAGCCGGGGTCGATGGGGCCGAGGCCGGCATCGTGATGCCCGCTGACCCCCAGGTCGGCATGGCCTACCGCCAGGAGTACTACGAGGGCGAGGCCGAAGACCGGGCGGAGGTCCTGAGCCTCGACGAGAAGGCGCAAGTGCCCACCGGCTATTACGGGCGCACGCTGATGACGAAAGACCTGGTCCCCACGGAGCCCCGGGTCTCCGAGCACAAGTTCTACGCAGAGGGCGTTGGCCTGGTGCTCGCCGTCAAGACCTCGGGCGGCGGAGGACGTGAAGAGCTGGTCAACTTCACTCCCGGCAGGTAGTGGCGTTCGCGTGATCGGGCACGGCGCCGACGCCTAAAGGCTTTCGGTGCCGATCCCGATAGGCAGGGTGATGGCTTTCGATATCGATTCCGCCCTGCGCTACGTGGTCGAAAACGAGGGCTCGGACCTCCACGCCAAGGTGCCGGCCCCGCCGATGGCCCGGATCCACGGCGAGCTCCGCCCGATCCCCGGCACGGATCGTCTGACCCCGGAGGACACCGACAGGGCGTTCGAGCAGATCTGCGTGGACCCCTCCCTCCGTGAGGACTTCGCGAAGGAGGGCGAGGCCGATTACTCGTATGACCTGCCCGGGGTTTCCCGCTTTCGGGTAAACAGCTTCCGCCAGCGGGGCCACGTCTCGATCGTCTGCCGGGCGATTCCTTTCCAGGTGCGCACGGTTGACGACCTCGGGCTCCCCCCGGTGATCAAGGATCTGGCGAGAGAGCAGCGCGGGATCATCCTCCTGACCGGCACCACCGGTTCGGGGAAATCGACGACGCTCGCGGCGATGATCGACCAGATCAACGCGTCAAGGCCACAGCACATCGTCACGCTGGAGGATCCGATCGAGTACATGCATCACGACAAGCTCTCGATCATCAACCAGCGCGAGGTCGGCCAGGACACGGAGAGCTTTGCCAGGGCGATGAAGCGGGTGCTGCGCCAGGACCCGGACGTGATCCTGATCGGCGAGATGCGCGACGAGGAGACGGTGCGCACCGCGCTGTCGGCGGCGGAGACCGGTCACCTCGTGCTTTCGACCCTTCATACCCTTGACGCGACCGAGACGATCAACCGCGTCATCGACTTCTTCCCGCCGCACCTCCAGCAGCAGGCGCGGGTGATGCTGGCGTCCACCCTTCGGGGCGTCGTCGGACAGCGGCTGATCAAGAAAAGAGGAGGCCAGGGGCGAGTCGCCGTATGCGAGGTGATGGTCGTCACCGGCCGGGTGCAGGACCTGATCCTGAACCCGAACGAGACCGGCAAAATCACCGAGGTGATCTCCGAAGGCGAGTACTACGGCATGCAGACCTTCGATCAGGGGCTCCTGAAGCACGTGATGGCCGGCCACGTCGACGAGGCTGACGCGATGGACGCCGCGTCGAGCCCGCATGACTTCAAGCTCATGCTCCAGGCGCAGGGTCAGCGTGCCTCCGGCATCGAGCAGGTGATCGGCACCAGGGACGAATCCGGCGTCGCCGAGCTCCTGAAGTAGCGCCGAACCCGCACCAGAGCGCGGTCCGAACCCCACTTCATTTGGTAAAGCGACGGCTATACTCGCCTTGCGATGGACCGCACCTGTCCAGTCTGCAAGACCGCCGAGATCATCTCGGGCAAGTGGACGCTTCTGGTGATCCGCGACCTCGCCGACGACAGCAAGCGCTTCTGCGAGCTGGAACGCTCGCTTGATGGCATCAGCCCCCGGACCCTCTCCCTGCGTTTGCGCTGCCTAGAGGAGAACGAGATCGTCGAGCGCCACACCTACCCCGAGGTGCCGCCCCGGGTCGAGTACGCGCTTACGCCCAAGGGGCGGGCCCTCGTCCCCTTGATCGACGACATGCGCTCCTACGGCAAGGCGTGGCTGGACGACGCCGAGGTCCAGACCCCCGCCGCCGCCTAACTGCCAGCGCACGAGCGGGAAAGGCGAGCGGGTCCGAATCGAACGCATGCGCGGCGATCGGGGCCGCTCGCCTTCCCGCAACATGCAACACACCTTGCATCGCAGGAACACCCATGGTCGGGGAGAACCTCCGATCCATGCGTGATTTGGTGCTCCGAGAGGGCTTGAGAACGATGGCGGGCGATGCTGCCCTGCGGCTCCGTGAGTTGCTGGCAGCGGGCGCGGAGGTCCCCTACGAGGTGCGCGAGTCCGGCAGCAGTTCGCCGCTTGCCGAGTACGTCCCCCAGACTTCACGCTTCATCCGCGATCACGGCGGTGAGCTGACGGTTCTCGACTCCTTCGGTACCACATGCGCCGCGATGGAATCCGCCGAGCTGGCAGGCCCTTACCTGAAGGAGATGGGGGTACCCGACCCGAACGATCCCCGGCGACGTGCCGAACTGGCCGGGATCGTGTTCCTGTGCCGCCTCTGGCAGGGGTCGACCGACTTCACCCTTGACGACACGCGGCTGAAGGCGACGATGGAGGAGCTCTTCGAGCTTGGCGAGGTCACTCGCGACGAGGTCGAGATCGCCGTCCCCCTCCGTGGCTTTCAGATGGATGCGGAGCGCCTTGAGCTGACAGGAGCGATGATCGTCCGCTCGGATGTCGTCGATGTCCCGTCCGAGGCTCGAGGCGCCGAGGGCATGGGTGCCGCGGCGTGGGAGCCGAGCTTCCTGGCAGTTGCCCGCATCGACGGAGTCGGGGCCGACGACGATGGCTCCGATCTTGGCCTGCGCTCGGTCAACGCCTTCAAGCGAGTGATCACGACCCTGCGCATGTTCAAGGCGGGCGGGGTTGCCCTGGGCCCGCACGCCTGGATTCGCTCGGGCGGGGATCGCTGGCGCCGCATCGCGACGGGCGCGGGTAAGCCACGCCCGGGCGGGTATCGCCTGGCTTCCACCGAGGTTCGCGACCTCCAGTCCTTCTCGCAACGGCTGGCGGCCGAAGGCGCGCCGTTCCTGCGGATCGAGGGCGACCGCGACGGATTCCCGGCGTCGCTGGGTCGGGCGATCTCCCGCTTCGAGGCGGGTCTCGAGCGCCCGGTGACCGTGGAAGCCCTGAGCGACTACCTGCTGACCTTGCGGTTCCTGCTGGAAGGCGGCGGGCCGGCTTCGCTCGGGATGTCGATGCGGGTCGCAGCCCTTTGTGCCGCGCCAGACGACCGCACCCAGGTGAAGGAAACGATCGACCGGGCTCTCGCGGTGGAGCGTGAGCTCTGGAGCGGGGAGCCGTCGATGGGACCCGCTCGCCGGCCGCCGGCCGAGATCGCCGCGGAGGTCGAGGACCTGACCCGCGCGATCCTGGGCGACGCCGCCTGTGGGCACCTCGGCACGGAGCTTCGCATCACGGCCGACGAGATTCTGCTTGGCGATGGCCTGAGGGTGGGCGAGGGTGGCGCCCCCGACACCCGGGGTGAGACGGCCGAGTGGGATCCCGACGGAGCCATCGAGCCCGGCTTCGAGGTGGAGCTGACCGAGGAGCTTGATTCTTACGTGGATGCCGAGCAAGAGCCCGCCGAGGAGCGGGAGCCCGTGGCCGGGTTCCTGCGGGTCGAGAACCGGCTTCACGAGCACTTGGCGAGCGATGCCGACTTCGAGTGGCAGGACGAGCCGGCGCCCACAGCCGAGCGCCAGCGGATCGAGGGCCCGGAGGAGCAGCGGCTTGCTGACGTTCACGTTCTCCGTACCCGCTCCGGCGATGAAAGTCCCGTCGACGACCTGATCGCGGACTCCGACGAGCATCGCCGGCAAGTCCATGCGCGCGTGTCCTTCCTCTTTCCGGCGCCCGAGACCACGGAGTGGCAGGTACGAGAGGTCGGCTACGACCGCACCCGCCGAGCCGAGGTCGACGACCCGGTAACGAGCGCTTCCTGAGCTTCCTTCGTACCTCCGATCACCAAAGGAAGAGCAGGCCAGGCCGCTGAGCGCAAGCTCGGTGGCTTCGGCCTATCTGTACTCTGACGGCAGGTGTCTGTGATGGATGACTACCTGGCTGGGCTGGCGCCCGATCAGAGAGCCGCGCTCGAGCACGTCCGCACCGTTGTCCACGGCACGGAGCCAGGGACCGTAGAGGGTAAGAGCTACGGCATGCCGGCGTTTATCTACGCCGAACGCCCGCTTTTGGCATTTCGAGCTGCCAAGAATCACCTGAGCATCTTTCCCTTCAGCCCGGCGGCCATCCGCGCCGTCAAGGGCCGTCTCAGCGGCCACGACCTCTCGAAGGGCACCATCCGCTTCTCGCCTGACTCGCCCGTTCCGGATGACGTCATCGCGGACCTCATCCGGCACCGCAAGCAGGAGATCACCTCAGTGACCTGACAAGCTAAGCCGAAGTCGCGATCGCGAATCGCTCCTCGGCCCCCGTCGCGAACAGGTACCGATTGACCTCCATCAGCCCCGCGAGGTCGTGGACATCCTCGTCCAGGTAGGGAACCTGGATCACGCAGTCAGCGCCCATGTCCCCCTCGAGCCGTTCGATGTTTCGCGCGTCGCGCTCCGCCAGGGCGCTGTAGTCGTCGAAGTTGGCGGCGACGCGATCCGCGAGGTCGTCGTCGTCGAGCACCTCGCCGAGCGCGGTCCGCGCGGTCTTGGCGTTGCCGGGATCCGCGTAGTGGACCTTGTTGACCACCGCACCGCCGAAGGGGAGCTTGCGGTCCGCCAGCTTTTGGTGAAACTCGACCGCCTGCTCGATCGGATCGCCCTGCGGCCCGCAGACGATCAAGAACATGCTCTGCGGATCCGCGAGCAGCTCGTTGACCTTCTTCGCCCGCTCCTGAAAGCCGCCGACCATGCCGCTGAACGCCTGAAAGAACTCGGCGAGGTCCTCCAGCAAGTCGACTCCGGTGAGTCGCTTCAGGACGGAAAAAGCGACGCCCGCGCCGCGGCCCGCGATCTTCGCCGCGATTCCCGTCGGCGCCATGAACACCTTGATCGCCTTCCCCTCGATGAACTGGAGCAGACGCTGCGGGGCATCGAGGAAGTCGAGCGCGTTCTGTGACGGCGGCGTGTCGAGGACGAGCAGGTCGTAGCGGTCTGAAGCCCAGATCTCGTAGAGCTTCTCCATCGCCATGTACTCCTGCGAGCCCGCGAGAGCGGAGGAGAGTTGCTGGTAGATGCGGTTGGAGAGGATGCGCTCGCGCGTTTCCTCGTCGGGGGCGTGCTTTGCGACGACCTCGTCGAATGTCGCCTTCGGGTCGAGCATCATCGCCCACAGCTCACCGCTGTTCTCGTCCACTCCCGCCTCGGAAAAGAGCGCTGGATCGACCTGGCGCTCCTCGTTGCCCAGTTCCGGCAGCCCCAGCGAGTCGGCCAGTCGCTTCGCCGGGTCGATCGTCAGTACCGCCACCTTCTTGCCCCTGGCGGCCATGCCGGCGGCGATCGCGGCGGATGTCGTCGTCTTGCCCACTCCGCCCGATCCGGCGCAGATGAGGACGCGTTTGCCCCCAAGGATGGTCGTCATCGAGCTCATCAGACACCCATCTCGTGGACGCCTTCGGCGTCCGTACATGCTGCTTTCGCGACAGAGTCGCTCATGAGACACCTGCCGCCTCCAGCAGTTCGCGCAGGTGCTCGTAGTCGAGGTCGGGCTCGAACAGGAACGGCATCGTCCTGATCGGCGCCTCCGTGATCTCCTCGAGGCGTGCCAGCTGCTCGCGCTGGGCGACCGCGCGCCTCCGCTCCGACAGGGCCGCTCGCAGGGCGGACCGGGCACTGCCTTCCGAGTCCTCGAATGCTCCCTCGATCGTGGCCTCGTCGTCGGCCGAGAAGCGCTCTGGAAAGAGGCCATTCAAGAAGATGCGATCGACAGCCACGCCGACTTCCTCCTTCAGGTCCTGCTCGAGCTTCGCGGTTTCGTTCACCGGCATCTCTTCCGGGAGGGCGACGATCGCGACCCCGGTCTTGCGCTTGTCGGTCACGAACTTGTGCAGGGTCTCCGCCTGCGAGGCGATCGGGCCGACCCGCGCGACCCGAGCGAAAGTCCGCGGTGTCTGGAGGAAGCCGACCCCGTGGCCCGTGGCCGGGGCGTCGACGATCACCAGGTCGTAGGGCCGCGCGCCCTTCACCTTCCGCTCGTCAAGCGCCAGCTCCCAGATCTTCCCGATCGTCACCAGCTCTCGCAGGCCGGGCGTTGCGGCGGCGAGGTAGGTGAAGATCTTCGATCGGAAAAGGAGGTCGCGCATCGCCTTGACCTTGAGCTGTAGCAGCACGTACTCGCGCATCGCCTCGTCGGGATCGATCGAGATCGCCCACAGATTCGGTGCCATCTCCTTCTCGTGAAAGCCGACCTTTTCCTGATGGAAGGCGCGCGAAAGGCGGTCCTGGGCGGCCACCTCGCAGACGATCGTGCGCTTGCCATCGCGTGCAGCGGCGGCACCGATCGCCAGGGCCACCGTCGACTTGCCGACGCCGCCCTTGCCGGTCACGATCACGAGCTTCTTGGCGAGCAGATCTTCCACCGAACCGGTGATCCTTGCACGAACGGGTTGCATGCTTCCGCCGTATACCTGATTGCACGGGGAGGAAACCCCAGGGCGCGTGCGAATAGTCGCGAGGGTATGGGTCTTTTCAATCGCGGATCGCGACACACTCACAGCCAGGGTGCCCGTATGGACACCGTTGCCGACGACGACCGCGGCGTACAGCACGACTTCGAAGAGGTCGGCGCTGAGCTGGCGGAGCTGGGCCAAGTGGTGCCCGAGCCCGAGCCCGAAGTGCCCGCTAAGGAGGTGGAGCCCGTGTCCCAGGAGCTGCGGACTATCGAGGAGATCGATGAGCCGGTGGCCGTTCAGGCCAAGCCGGAGCCAGAGCCGGAGCGTGAGGCGGAACCACGGTCCGAGCCCGATCCCGACGCCGACCGGATCTCCTTCGAAGCGGCGCTCTCGCCGCGACGGCCTGCCGTCACCGGCGGCGGCATGACGATCTCTGAGTCCGATTCGGACGAGCCGGAGGTCAAGCGCGCCAAGGTGATCTCGTTCGCCAACCAAAAGGGTGGAGTGGCGAAGACCACCTCCACCTTGAACCTGGCAGTCGCGTTTGCCGAGTCAGGCCACCGAGTGCTCTGCATCGACCTCGATCCGCAGGGCAACCTGACGATGAGCCAGGGCATCGACCCGGACAAGGTCACGCAATCGATGTATGACGTGCTGGTCCACCACATCCCGCTGACCGAGGTGATCCACAGCCGCGAGATCGACATCGCCGTCGCCTCGATCGACCTGGCGGGGGCCGAGATCGCGATGTCAACCCAGATCGGGCGGGAGCGCTCGCTCGAGAAGGCGATCGCCGGAGTCTCGGAGAACTACGACTTCGTCTGCATCGACACGCCACCCAGCCTGGGTCTGTTGACGGTCAACGCCCTGACGGCGTCCGACAAGGTCATCGTCCCGGTGCAGTGCGAGTACCTGTCGATGCGTGGCCTGATGCAGCTCCAGAACACGCTGGAGATGATCAAGGAGAACCTGAACCCCCGCGTCGAGATCGAGGGCATCCTGCCCACCATGCTCGACTCCCGGACGGTCCACGCGAAGGAAGCGGTGGAGATCCTGGAGGAGAACTTCGGGGAGCTGGTCTTCAAGTCCCGGATCAAGAAGGCGATCAAGTTCGCCGAGGCACCCGTGCGCGGTTCGAGCCTCCTGAAGTACGATCCCAAGTCGAACGCTGCGGACTACTACCGGGAGCTTGCCAAGGAGGTCTTGACGCATGGCACGACGTAAACGCGCCAGCATGAGGGAGGGCCCCCTCGCTGACCTCTTTCGCTCAACGGGCGAGCCCGAGGATCCGCCCGAGGCTCCGGCCCCACCCCCGCGCCGCTCAGAGCGCGATTCCGGGCCGAGCCGGGATGAGACCCGGGTGATGCCGGCCGAGCCAGCGGAGCCCGAGCCCGCGACCCCGGCGTCGGCCGCCGCAGCGGATCACGGCGTCTTCGACCTCGATGACGATGCTCCCGCCGAGGCTCCTGCGCCGGTCTACGAACCGGACGAGCCACTGGCCCCCGATGCCAGGGATCGCCTGTCCAGGATTTTCGCCGAGGAGCCGGAGCCGAGCGAGGCGATGTACGGGCGCGATGAGCCCGACTACTCGCGCCCGGCGACGCCACCCGGGCCGCACACACCGGTGATCCGCGTGGTGGGCGTGGGAGGCGCCGGCGTCAACGCCGTCAACCGGATGGTCGAGGCTGGGATCCCCGGGGTCGAGTTCATGGCGATCAACACGGATCTTCAGTCCCTTCAGCAATCGATGGCCGACGTCACCGTGCACTTGGGCACCGGAGCGCATCGCGGCCTCGGTGCCGGGTCGAACCCCGAGCTCGGCTACCGCGCTGCTTTCGAGGAGCAGGACAAGATCAAGCGCCTTCTGAAGGGCTCCGACATGGTCTTCGTGACCGCCGGCGCCGGTGGCGGCACGGGCACGGGCGCGGCACCTGTCGTTGCGCGCCTGGCCCGCGATGTCGGCTCTCTGACAGTGGGAATCATCACCAAGCCGTTCCGGTTCGAGGGGACCCGCCGGGCCAAGCAGGCCGACGACGGCGTCGACTCGCTCGCCGCTGAGGTGGACACCCTGATCGTGGTCCCGAACGAGCGCCTGCTGAGCGTGCTCGCCAAGAACACGACGATGATCGAGGCCTTCCAGGTCGCCGACGACGTCCTCCGGCAGGGCGTCCAGGGGATTTCTGAGCTGATCACCCTGCCCGGCCTGATCAATCTTGACTTCGCTGACGTTCGCACGACGATGCGCGACGCCGGCCAGGCCCTGCTCGGCATCGGCATGGGGGCGGGCGATAACCGGGCCGTTTCAGCGGCCGAGCGCGCGGTCTCATCTCCGCTCCTGGAGACCTCGGTTAACGGTGCGCGCTCGATTCTGTTGTCGATCACGGCCGGGTCCGACCTGACTCTGCTCGAGGTCTCCGACGCTGCCAAGGTCGTCCAGGAGGCAGCGCACCCGGACGCCAACATCATCTTCGGCGCCAACGTGGACGACTCCCTGACCGACCAGGTATGGGTGACCGTGATCGCTACGCGGTTCGACGGCCGTGGCCGCCGGGCGGACGGGTCGACCGGGGATGCCAAGCGCGCTGCGGGGACCACCACGACGGCCACCCGCCGGCCCGCCGATCGCAGGGCCGGTACGGCAAAGGAGTTCGAGACGCGGCCGCGCGATCTGGAGCTCGATGTGCCCGAGTTCCTGCCCTCCAACAACTAGTCGCGGGTCCTCCCCATGGGCGCTCGGGGAGTAGTAGCCGCTGGGCACCCGGCTACCGCCGAGGCCGGGGCGTGGGCTTTGCGAGAGGGCGGTAACGCGGTCGA
>JALZKA010000062.1 GCA_030859475.1 Actinomycetota bacterium | reverse complement strand
GGAGCGCGCTCCGGCGCGTCGGCGGGACCGATCGTGACGGGTTCCTCCCCCACCGCATCCTCGCCGCGCCACGCGCGCACGAAGGGATTCGACTCCCACTCCTCGCCAATCGTTGACGGCTGGCGATGGCCGGGGTGGATGCGCGTACGCGGCGGCAGCTTCATCAGCTTGTCCATGATCGAGCTGCGCAAGTCGCCCAGGCCTGTCGCCCCCGGGCCCATGGTGCCGCCGACCGTCCCCTTGAAGATCACGTCGGCCGTGATGCAGTCCGTACCGTCGATCAGGAGGGCCAGGTGGTCCGCGCAATGCCCTGGGGTATGCAGGGGCTTGATCTCCAGATCGCCGGAGCTGATCACGTCGCCCTCGTCGACCGTCTCGGCCACCTTGCCGGCGAGCAGCTCGGCGCACTTGGGGTGGGCCACGATCGGTACGTCAAAGCGCTGCGCCAGCTCCTCCAGGCCGATGACATGGTCCCAGTGGTGGTGGGTCACCAGCAAATGGGTGATCGTGGTGCCCTCGCGCTCGGCGCGCTCGGCGAGGGGATCGGTGAAACCGTTCCCGTCGACCAGGACGCCGTGCCCGCCCGGCTCGTCCACGACGAGATACGCGTTCGAAAGGAAGTCGCCGGATTCGGTGCGTTGCAGGATCAAAGCGCCTCCGAGGTCAGCGCCGGCGGGCGTTCTTCCAGGCCTTCTTCGTCGCTTCCAGGCTCACGACGTAGTGGCGCTTGGTGACGCGTGTCGCCAGCCCCTGGCGCTCGAGCTTTTTGAGCGCGGCCGGGCACCGCTTGCAACGCGGCCCCGACTTGCAGCACTTCTTCTTGACCTTGACGGAGCGGCCGGTAGGCATGGGAAAGCTACCGTAGCACGATGTTAGGTTCCCCTAACCGCGCGCTGCCGTGAGCTCGTCATGCGCCGAGCCCGAGCTGGCCTCCAAGAGCAAGCGCGCGACTCCTTCGGGGTCGTCCCGGGTGGGCGTATGGCCCCATCCTGGTACTTCCAGATACCGCGTCAGCCTGGGCATCCGGAACTCCTTGGGGCGCCCGACCAGGCGGTCCTCGGCGCCCCAGGCGATCGTCACCGGCACGTCGACCTCGGTGGCTCGCAGGAACGGCTCGGCGCGCATCATCACGTTCGCCTCCTCGTAGCCGGGGGCGTCGATCCACGCCGCCAGCCAGCGCTGAGCCTCGTCGGCGCTCAGCAGATCGGGCCGGGCGACCGAGGTTCTCAGCAACAGCTCGCGGCCGCGTCTCGTGCGGACGGCGGCCAGCAGAACCGAGCGCAGCCGCTTGGCTCTTGCCCTCGCGTCGTAGGTGCGTGGGCCAAGCGCCTTGCCCCAGAGCCCGGCGGGGCTGATGCAGCAGACCGAAGCCGCCTCGCCATCCGCGGCCATCTCCAGCGCGACCCAGGCGCCCAGCGAGTTTCCGGCGACGTGGGGGCGCTCGACCCCGAGCGAAGCCAGGTGCGCGCTGATCGTGCGCCCCATCTGAGCGGCTCCATGGGGAACGCCCTCCGGCAGTGGATCCGACAAGCCGAAGCCGGGCATGTCAACGGCGATCACGTCCCGCTCCTCGGCGAGGAGCTCCAGCACGGGCTCCCAGTTCACGAGGCTCCCTCCCAGCCCGTGGATCAGGGCAAGGGGCGGGCCATTGCCGAGTCTCACGTGATGGAGCTTCACGTCAGGCGACCGCGACCGGCTCGGCGGCTGAAGCCCGACTCGCCGCCCGATCGAAGCCGGGCTTGGCGAACAGCAGCTGCAGGTCGCGGATCCGCCGTTCGCGAAAGCCGCCTTCCGAGAAGGCCAGGTAGAAGTTCCACATGCGCTGGAAGCGATCGTCGTACCCGAGCGGCTCGAGCGTCGGCGCAGCATTGTTGAAAGCCTGCCGCCACAGCCGCAAGGTCGCCGCGTAGTGCTCGGTGATGTCGTCCGCCCAGATCGGGCTCATGTCGGTGTGCGTGGCGACCAGCTTGCCGATCAGCCGCTCCGACGGCAGGCACCCCCCGGGAAAGACCGTGGTGTTGGCGAAGCTCTTCGATGCCTTCTCGGCCTCGTACAGCTCGTCGTCGATCGTGATCGCCTGGAGCAGCATCAGTCCATCGTTGCGCAAAAGCGCTGAGCACTTACGGAAAAAGGTCTCGAAGTACTGCCATCCCACGGCCTCGATCATTTCGACCGACACCAGCTTGTCGAACTTGCCGTCCAGGTCGCGGTAGTCGCGGCCGAGAACCGTGACCCGGTCCTGGAGCCCCAGGTTGGCGATGCGCGCCATCGCGTGCTCGCGCTGCTCCCTTGAGATCGTCGTCGTCGTCACCCGGCAGCCGTACTTTTGAGCGGCGTGAATCGCGAGGCCGCCCCAGCCGGTCCCGATCTCCAGCAGGTGATCGTCGGGTTCCAGGTTGAGCCGCTCGCAGATCCGGTCCAGCTTGGCGACCTGGGCCTCCTCGAGCGTCGCCTCAGGGCGCGTGAAGTAGGCGCAGGAGTACGTCATCGTCTTGTCGAGGAACGTTCCGAAGAGCGTGTTGCCGAGGTCGTAGTGGGCGGCGATGTTGGACCGTGCCCCGCGGCGCGTGTTGCGCGGCACCATCCCGATGAGGCGTTGGACGGGCGCGAGAAAAGGATGGAGCCGGCGCCGAGCGCGGTCGATCCCCGTCATGTTGCGAGCGGTCAGGCGCACCACGGCGACCGGGTCGGGGCTCTCCCAGAGGCCGTCGGCGTATCCCTGGGCAAGGCCCGATGAGCCGCGCATGATTCGCGACCAGGCCGCCGCGTCGCGAACGTTGACGCGAGCTCGAAGCTCGGACCGCACCGAGCCGAACCGGAAGACCGACCCGTCCTCGTGGACCTCCAGGTAGCCATCTGCGATCCGCGCCAACAGCGCGTGTCCGGCGCGACGGGCGATGCGATGCCGGAAGGTCATCATCCGCTCTCCGGGTGTCGATGGTAGGGGACGCCCTTGAGCTTCAGCCGCGCGGCCTGCCAGTAGATCTTCGCGACGACTTGGGCGCTGATCGCGGGGTAGCGCCAGTGGATCCGCCGCGCGCTCTGGGTCGTGAGCTCCACGCGCTTCAGGGACAGAGTGGCGTCGAAGCTCGTCCTCCCGTCGCGCTGCGAGTCGATGTGAACCAGCACATTCTCGCCCGGCTCGGTCGTCCGCCAGTCGTAGGTCTGGTCCATCCCTTGAAGCGGCGAGACATGAAACGCCTTGCTGATCTGGCCGCGAATGACACGCTCCGCCCCGTCACCCCGGCCCAGGACATAAGCGTGGCGCTCCCCCCAGGGCGTGTTGGTCACCTCGGCGAGCACGGACTCGACCTGCTCCCTCGACTCGTCGAAGCAGTAGTAGAAGCTGACCGGGTTGAACGAGTGGCCGAAGTGGCGCAGGTTGGTCAACAGGCGGATCGGCCCGCTGGGCCGGGCGCCCGATCGCTCCTCCACGGCCTCTCTGACGCAGTCGTCCAGCGGCCGATCGACATCGCCCAGGAAGTCCTGGCGCCGAAACCGCGCCAGCGCCGGCCGGCGTGCCGACCACCCCGCCAGGCCGTCCAGGACCCACGGCAGCTCGGCCAGGTCGAGGTAGGTCATGAACATCGGGTAGCGGAACTCGTGCTCGACTGGATCGAGGCGCCGATGGCGCACCCAGCCCTCGTACAGCGCGCTCTCGGAGCCGCTGCTCACGCCGCCAGCTCCAGCTCCGCGGTGGCGCTCGTGACCCGCGCATCGCTCAGCAGCTTCTCGCAGGCGCGAAGCGCGCTCCAGCAGCCGTCCTCGTGGAAGCCCCAGCGCCAATACGCGCCGCAGAAGTGGATGCGGTCGGCGCCCGAGATCTCCGCCCAGCGTTGCTGCGCGGCGACCGCGGCGTGGGTCATCACCGGGTGGGCGTACGGGATCACGGCGATCACCCGCTCTGGATCCAGCGAGGAGGTCCGGTTCAGGGTGACGAAGTAGTCGTGCTCGGCGTCGAGACGCTGCAAGCGGTTCATCCAGTAGCTCATCGTCGGGAGCTCAGTCCCCGCGGTGAGGTGGAAGTTCCAGCTCGCCCAGGCGGACGTGCGCGATGGCATCAGACTCGGATCCGTATGGAGCGCCGCCTCGTTCGGCTGATAGGTGATCGCGCCGAGGACCTCGTGCTCGGCGTCACTCGGGCTCGCCAGCATCGCCAGCGCCTGATCGGAGTGCGCAGCGATCACCACATGGTCGAAGCGCTCCGGCGCGGCTCCCTCGGCCTCGACGATAACGGCGTCGTCCGCGGTTCGCGAGATCGAGCGTACGGGCGAGTTGAGACGCATGCGAGCGCCCAGCGACTCCGCGATCGCCCGGACGTAGGCGCTTGAGCCGCCGACCACAGTTTGCCAGCGCGGCCTGCCGGCCAGGCGAAGCTGCCCGTGGTTGTGGAGGAACTCCGCCAGGAAACCGATCGGGAAATCCCAAACGGCCGCCGGGTCGGACGACCACACGGCTGAGACCTCCGGCTTCAGAATCCGATCCAAGAACCAATCGGAGTAGCCACAGTCGCGCGCGAACTCCGCCACGGAGGGGGTGCCCGTGCGCCCAATCATCGCGCGAGCGTCGCGGTTGAAGCGAAGCTGGTCGCGCAGCATCCGCAGGAACCGCGGTCGTAGCAGGTTGGAGCGCTGGGCGAACAGGCCGCGCGCAGTGCCGGCGAACTCAAACGAGCCATCGGCGTCCGCGATCGAGAGGCCCATCGCTGCCGGCTGGGTCGGCACCCCAAGCTCGACCAGCAGCCTTTCGAAGTTCGGATAGTTGCGATCGTTCAGGACGATGAACCCGGTGTCGATCGCGAGCGGGCCGCGAGGGTCATCCACCGCGATCGTGTTGGCGTGCCCGCCCGGCCGGTTCGCGGCCTCGAACGCAACAACGTCGTGCTCGTGCGCGAGCGTGTGCGCGGCGGTCAGGCCGGCGACGCCGGTGCCTATGACTCCGATTCTCATCGCTTCCCCTACGGGATGAAGCGACTCTCAGTTCATCGCGCCCTCAGCCGATCAGCGTCCGCAGGTCACCAAGCTGCGGGGAGCTGATCACGATCTCGTCATCCCGCTTCAGCCAGACGCTCGGCTGGCGGGCGATGCCGACGCCTGACGGTGTGCCCGTGGAGATCAAATCGCCCGGCTCGAGCGTCATCAGGGTCGAGAGGTGAGCGACGAGCTCAGGCACCGCGAAGATCAGGTCGTGCGTCCCGGAGGACTGCATCCGCTCCCCGTTCAGGGTCAGCGAAAACTCGATCGCGTCGTGAGCCACCTCGTCGGCCGTCGTGATCCATGGGCCGCAAGGGCCGGCGCCGTCGAACGTCTTGCCGGCGATCCACTGGCTGGTTGCGAGCTGGAGGTCACGGGCCGAGAGGTCGTTCATGAGCGTGTAGCCGCCCACTCCGGCCAGGGCGTCCTGCGGCCCCGCATCCGCCAGGCGGTTGCCGATCACGACGCATACCTCGGCCTCGTAGTCGACTTTGCTGCTCGCGATCGGCGGCGTCACCGTCGCGTCCGTTGCGGCCAGCGCGTTCGTGAACTTGGCGAAGACCGTGGGGGCCGCCGGGATCTCCTGCTTGGTTTCCTCGGCGTGGGCGCGGTAGTTCAGGCCGATGCAGATGATCTTCTGCGGATCCGGGATCGGCGGAAGCAGCCTGAGCTGACCGAGGGCGAGCATGGCGGGGGCGCCTTCGATCGCGTCTCCCAGCGCCGCGATCCGATCGCGGGCGAACAGCTCGCGCACGGACGATCCGGTCTCACCCAGCGCGTCCCAGGCATCAACCACCTCACCGCCGCGGACGGCGCCCGCCCGCGGGCCACGGTCGCTTGCGAACGTCAGGAGCCGCATTTCCCGGCCGAGACTAGAGCTTTACGGCCGGGGCCGAAATCGGGGACGGGAGCGACGGGACTCGAACCCGCGGCCTCCGGCGTGACAGGCCGGCGCTCTAACCAACTGAGCTACGCCCCCGGCGCGGAGGGATTGTACGGACCGGTTACCCATCGACTAGGCTCGGCTCGCGATGACCGGGAGCGACGCTGCGCGCAACGAGTCCACGATCCGTCGCCTCTACGGGGCGCTCGACGAACACGATGGTGAGACGATGGCTGCCTGCTACTCCGACGACGCAGCCTTCTCCGACCCCGCGTTCCCCGACCTGCGGGGTTCCCAGCCCGGTGACATGTGGCGGATGCTCACCTCGCGAGCCACCGATCTGAGCTGCGAGCTGGCCGAGGTCGATGCTTCAGAGACATCTGGCCACGCCGTCTGGATTGCCACTTACACGTTCGGCGAGACCGGGCGCAAGGTCGTCAACCGCGTGCGGTCGGAGTTCGAATTCGACGACGTAGGCCTGATCTCCCGGCAGCGGGACGAGTTCCCGTTCTGGACATGGTCCCGTCAGGCGCTGGGCCTCCCGGGCGCCATCCTGGGCTGGACGCCGATCCTGCGCGCCAAGGTCCAGTCGAACGCTGCCGCGCAGTTGGCCCGGTTTCGCGCCGACCATCGCAATTCCTAGACCCTCCGGGCCGGCGGCTACAGAGCGCCGCCCGCGGCCTTCGGGGCGGTCGGGTCGGTCCCGTCCTCTTCGCCCAGGCCTTCGCGAGCCAGGAACTCCTCGATCTCGAGCGGCTGATCCGAACCGCGCTCGCAGACCGTCAGCAAATCACCCATGAGCGCGACCTCTTCGACCTGTTCCCTCAAGAACCACTGCAGGAACTGCTCGCCCTGAAAGTCGTCGGCATCGCGGGCGATCGCGGTCAGCTCGTTGAACTGCCGGGTCACCTTGCGCTCCTGCTCCAGCGCCATCTTGACCGGCTCGACCAGGTTGGCAAACTCGCTGGCCGGCGCGATTACGCCGGGGATCGTCGGCGTTTCGCCGATGTCCATCAGGTACTGGACGATCATCATCGCGTGGTTGCGCTCCTCGACCGCCTGGCGGTAGAAGAACGCGGCCATGCGCGGCATCGTCCGATCGTCGAAGTAGATCGCTGCCGCCAGATAGGCATGACTGGCCGCGAACTCATTCGGGATGTGGTCGTTGAGCGCTTCGGCGAAGGTCTTGTCGGCCATCGCGAGCCAGCGTACCGCGAAGCGTGGACCCTGGCCGCTTCCGGAGATCCCTTCACACGTGTGCGAGACTTACGTGCCGGGGGCAGGAGCCTTTGGCGAAAGGAGTTCTCCAGTGAACATCCGAGAAGACCAGGCCTGGCTGCTCCAGAGCCGGATCAATCCGTCCCCGGTCTCCGGCGCCCTGAGCCTCGACGACGGCCGGATCACTTTCACGCTCGACGAGCAGGCTGCGGAGGCTCCGCTCGGCTGGCTCGAGAAGCAGCTCGGCATCGACGATCTCGAAGCGAAGCTGGGGGCGGGCGAGGAAGTCGTGGCGTTCGACTACGACCTCGCCGACTGCGCCGTGACCTGGCCGATCACCGGCGGGGGGGCGATGATGATCGTCCGCACTCCCTCCCACAAGTGGGTGGTTTCGTACGACTACCCGACGGGCGGACCTGTCCATGGCACGCTCGCCCTCGTCACCGGGCGCAAGAGGGCCAGGGAGTGGAAGAAGGCGTTGGCGGAGCTGGAGGTCTAGAGCCTCGAGCCCCTACGCCCAGCGGAAGCCTTTATCCGCCGGGACCGGATCCATCGGCGACGTGGGCAGGCCGGCCGGCACGGAGGGATCGTTGTAGCCGGACGGCGCGGTGTCGTTCGGAGTATCCGCGTGGTACATCGAGGCGAGGTACTGGATCTGGCCGCGACCGGGGCCGACCTCGGCCTGGCCACCGCCGTAGATCGCGAGGCCACTCCGCTCGCAGTGCTCGTACACCGCGAAAAGCTCCTCGAGTGAGCCCCACCGTGAGGGCTTCGAGTTGATCGCCCTGCGCGGCGCCAGCTCGCGGATGTCGGCCACCGAGTGGAGCGGTGCGTCGTAGGTGACGCGATCGGCGTGGGCGGCCAGGACCTCGCGGGTCTCCACGGTCAGATCGGGGTCCTCCAGCCACGCGTCCGGGAAGGCCTCCGCTACCGCGCGGTAAAGCTCGGAGTCGGTCTCGACCTCGACAACGGTGCCCTTGTAGTAGCCCTTCAGGTCGAGGATCTGCACGCTCGCCATCTCGGCGACCTGGGCGATCAGGTCGGCGTCCCAGTCGTTTTCCGGGTCGAGCTTGAACTCGAGGCCCGGATAGCGCTCGAGACGCTTCGAGATCGCCGCGGTCGACGAGCCACCCTCATCGCCGAAGCTGGTCAGCCGCGTCGAGCACGCGAACCGCAGTGGCTTCGGGTCGCGGCCCAAGGCCTCGTGCAGGGCGATTCCATTTTGCTGGAGGGCCAGATCCAAGGCCGCAGACTCGTACGCCCAGCGCCGGTAGTAGACGGAGGGCTCACGCTCGGCGGGCGCCCCTTCGAACAGGTCAAGCCCGCCGATCCGCTCGCACAACTCGCCAAGCGTCTTGGTGCCGGTCAGGTCGAATCGTGGGCCCAGGTCGCGATTGGCGATGTGGTCGAGGACTTCGTAGACGACGTCCTCGCCGACGCCCTCGTGGCCGCCGCCCTGGATCTTGACGAGGGTCGAGCCCCGGGTCCACTCGGGCGAGTATTCGTAATCGTTGGCCTCGAACTCGTATCCGGAGACCTCGATCGGCATGTCGCGGAGCTTCGCCCAGTCACTCATCCGGGTGAGACTAGTTACCGGTGTTCCGGGTTCGGGAAGTCGAAGCGGCAGCCGGCGTCCCACTCGGAGCGCTGATTGCCGTGCGCGGGGATGCCCCCGGCGTCCTTCAGCATGCGCGCCATGTGCAGCATGTTCCAGGTAGCGAACGTCGTGTTTCGGTTGGTGAAGTCGTTCTCCGGGCCACCCGAGCCCTCGTCCAGGTACGACGGCCCTGGTCCCGCCTCGCCGATCCAGCCTGCGTCCGCCTGGGGCGGGATCGTGTAGCCCAGGTGCTGGAGCGAGTAGAGAATGTTCATCGCGCAGTGCTTGATGCCGTCTTCGTTACCGGTCACGAGACAGCCGCCGACCCGACCGTAGTAGGCGTACTGGCCCGCGTCGTTCAGCAGCGAGGAGTTGCCGTAGAGCCGCTCGATCACCTTGGTGCATACCGATGACTTCTCGCCGAGCCAGATCGCGGTGCCCAGCACCAGGATGTCGGCAGCCAGCACCCGCTCGAACAGTTGTGGCCACTCGTCGCTTAACCAACCGTGCTCGGACATGTCGGGCCAAACACCGGTGGCGATGTCGTGATCGATGGCGCGGATCGAGTCCACCGCCACGCCGTTGGCACGCATGATGCCCGTTGAGAGGTCCATCAAGCCCTCGGTGTGCGATTGCTCCGGGCTTCGCTTCAGGGTGCAGTTGATGAAGAACGCCTTCAGATCCGAGTAGTCGGTCACTGCCATCTCCTCCGGGTCGGGACGTTCGTTAGCCGGCACGGTCTTAGTGGGCACGGATCGGCGCGCGTTACAGCCACGCTTGTCGGCCTAGGCCCGTTCGAGCGCGATCAAGCCGAGAATCGTGTAGGCGACGTTCGCCGCGCACAGGGCCGTGATCTGACCCGGCCCGTCGTAGGGCGGCGCCACCTCGACCACGTCGGCACCCGCGATCCGGATGCCGCGCACCGCGCGGACGAGGTCGAGAGCCTGGGCCGACGTCGGCCCGCCGACCTCCGGGGTTCCCGTCGCCGGCGCGAACGCGGGGTCGACGAAGTCAATGTCGAAGCTGAGAAACGCCGGCCCATCGCCCAGCCTTCTGCGCACCAGCGCGCCGTACGCATCGGGCGTCAGCTCGCGCAGCTCTGACCACGGCACCAGCTGGAAGCCCAGCTCACGGGCATCCGTCAGGTCGGCACTCGAGTACAGCGGGCCGCGCATCCCTGCCAGCAAGGAACGCGCCGGGTCGATCAGACCCTCCTCGAGGGCGCGGCGAAACGGCGTCCCGTGGAAGTAGCGCTCCCCGCGGTAGGAGTCCCAGGTGTCGGCGTGGGCGTCCAACAGGACCAGGCCGAGCGGCCCGTGCCGCTTCGCCAATGCCCGCAGCTCGGCCAGCGCGATGGTGTGGTCGCCGCCAAGCACCAGCGGGATCGCTCCACTATCGACGACCTCGGCGAGCTGTTCGGAAATCTCGCCGACCGCACGTTCGCTGTTTCCCGGCGCGATCGCGACGTCGCCCCAATCCACGATCCGCAGGTCCTCCAAGGTGGCCACGTCCAAAACCGGGTCGAACTCCCGCAGGAGGGTCGATGCGGACCGGATCCCCTCCGGCCCGAACCGTGCCCCGGTCCGGAAGCTGGCGCCGGTGTCGAACGGAGCTCCCACGACGGCGGCGTCCACGCCGTTCAGCTCCCGCGAGTGCTCGCGCCGGGCGAACGTGCGGATGCCGCTGATCCTGGGAATCTGTTCTGAGGGGTCCGCCATGAATCTAGTCCTCGATCGCCACTCTTATCGTCTCGAGCGTCCGGTCGCTTGCCCCACGCAGGTAACCGCCGTGGCCGACCGTTTCGGCGATGAACTCCAGCGTCTCCCTGGTGAGGCGCTCCCCCGGCAGGACGTTGGGGATCCCCGGCGGATACGCAGCCAGCGACTCGGCCGCGATCCGGCCTTCCGCAGCGGCAAACGAAACAGGCTCCTGCGGTCCGAAGAACGCGTCGCGCGGGACCATCTCCATCGGTCCCCAGGGCGGCGGGACCGCGAACGGCACCCCGTGCTGGGGATCGTGTGAGCCCAGGCCCCGCACGACTTGCCCGAGCGCCGTTACGAAGCGCTCCGCCAGCGGCCCGGCCCGGCCTCCCATCCCGAAGGCGGCGACGACCACGGCCTCCGTCGAGAGCTCGCAGAACACGTCCGCCTCGCGAAGGAGCCTCGCAAATTCGTGACCCGTGATCCCGGTGGCTCGAACATCCACCGTCAAGCGCAGCGGATCCCAGCCGGCGACGCCTGGGCTGACCAAGCGCTCGTCGAGCACGTCGAGCGGGGGGATCGCCCGGATCCGGTCGCGCACGGAGCGCAGCGTCTCCAGCGTCTCCGCCAACAGCCCGGCGCCCTGCGTCGCCGCGAGCCGCCGCGCGGCATCCAGCGAGAGCGTCAGGAGCGAGCTGGGGCTGGTGGACTCGAGCAGGGTGACCACCCGATCGACCACCTGCTCGTCGATCAGGCTCTCATGCCCGACGTGGACGATCGCGGATTGGGTGAGGCTGCCGACGATCTTGTGGGTCGAGCTGATCGTCATGTCGGCGCCCGATTCGAGCGCGCTGATCGGCAGCTCCGGCGAGAATCGCAGGTGCGCCCCCCAAGCCTCGTCCACGACGAGCGGTACCCCGCGCCGGTGGGCGACCGCGGCCAGCGCACCGACGTCGGCGCAGGCGCCGAAGTACGTCGGCGAAACGCAAATCACGCCGACTGCATCCGGGGTGACAGCAAGGGCGGATTCGAGGCGCTCTGGAGTCACGCAGTGGGCGATGCCAAGATCCGCATCCAGCTCCGGCGCGACGAAGGTCGGCTCCAGTCCCGCCAGGACCGCGCCATCGACCACGCTCGAGTGGGCGTTTCGCTGAACGACGATCCGGCGGCCGGCATGGCGCAGGGCCAGGCACGCGGCGTGGTTGCCCTGCGACGCGCCGTTCAGGAGAAACCAGCTGCGCTTCGCGCCCCAAGCGTCGGCGGCCAAGGCTTGGGCCTGTTGGAAGGGCGTCGGCTCTTCGCCTACGTCGACGCCTGGGATCAGCGACGGGATGTCCATCTCG
>JALZKA010000145.1 GCA_030859475.1 Actinomycetota bacterium | reverse complement strand
CGTGATCGCCGACGCGATCGAGAAGGTCGGCAAGGACGGCGTCGTCAACGTCGAAGAGGGCCAGACGTTCGGCATGGAGCTCGAGTTCACCGAGGGCATGCAGTTCGACAAGGGCTACATCTCGCCCTACATGGTCACCGACCAGGAGCGGATGGAAGCGGTCCTCGAGGACCCGTACATCCTGATCGCCAATCAGAAGATCGGTTCCGTGCGCGACATGCTTCCGATTCTCGAGCAGGTGATGCAGGCCGGCAAGCCGCTGGTCATCATCGCGGAGGACGTCGAGGGCGAGTCGCTGGCGACCCTGGTCGTCAACAAGCTACGTGGCACCTTCACGGGGGTCGCGGTCAAGGCACCGGGCTTCGGCGATCGCCGCAAGCGCATGCTGGAGGACATCGCGATCCTCTCCGGCGGCGAGGTGATCACCGAGGACATGGGCCTGAAGCTGGAGAACACGCAGGTCTCGCAGCTCGGCCACGCACGTCGCGTCGTCGTCTCGAAGGACACGACGACGATCATCGACGGCGCCGGTGACAAGAAGCAGATCGAAGGCCGGATCAACCAGATCCGCTCGGAGATCGACAACACCGACTCCGACTTCGACCGGGAGAAGCTCCAAGAGCGTCTGGCGAAGCTGGCCGGTGGCGTCGCGGTTGTCAAGGTCGGCGCGGCCACCGAAACCGAGATGAAGGAGAAGAAGCACCGTGTCGAGGACGCCCTCCAGGCGACCCGTGCGGCCCTCGAGGAGGGAGTGGTCCCGGGTGGTGGCGTCGCGCTGCTGAACGCCCAGGCCGCGATTGACCCGAAGGATCTGGATGCCGACGAGGCGACCGGGGCCGAGATCATCCGCAGGTCGCTGGAGGCGCCGCTGCGGCAGATCTCGGAGAACTCCGGGCTCGAGGGCTCGGTTGTGGTCGAGAAGGTCCGCGGCCTGAAGACCGGCGAGGGCCTGAACGCCGCCACCGGCGATTACGGCGACCTCGTCAAGGCCGGCGTCATCGATCCGACGATGGTGACCCGCTCTGCCCTGCAGAACGCGGCATCGATCGCCAAGAACATCCTGACGACGGAGTGCATCGTCGCCGAGCCGCCCGAGAAGGAAGGCGCCGCCATGGGTGGCGGCGGCATGCCTGACATGGGCGGGATGATGTAAGTCCCGTCAGGGACTACCCTCGCCGCAACAGGCGAGTGCCTCCGTGCCGGAGGCGACTTCCAAAGGCCCGGGCCGCTTCGGCGGTCCGGGCCTTTGTGCACCGCGAGTCAAGCAGCCAGGACGTCCGCCATCCGCCGCGGTTCCACGCCCAGCGCGCGAACGTCCGCGTCTCCTCGCTCCGAGACCATCGGCACCTCCATGAGCTCCGCTTCCTCCCACGTAGCGAAAGCCGCATCGCCGAGCGCCCTGCGCACCCCCTGTAGCCCGAGGCGCACCACGTTGAGCGGCACGTTTACCGTCGGTCGCTTGCGACCAACGGAAGCGGCGATCAGCTCCCCCATCTGCTCGTAGGTGAGGGTCTCAGGCCCGGCGAGCTCGTAGCGCCCGCCGGGGTCGCCCGCGTCGAGGTCGGCGATCACGCAACGCGCGACGTCGGCGGCCCAGATCGGCTGAAACGCCGCGCTTCCCGAGCCGGAGATGGGCATCGCCGGCAGCATGGCCAGGCGCCGCATAAGCGTCACCCAGGGGTCATCGTGGTCGTAGACGATCGACGGCGCGAAGATCGTGGTGCTCAACTCGGACGCCTTGACCGCCTCCTCGGCGAGCGCCTTGGCGCGGAAGAACCGGGTGCGCTGAAACGGGGTCGCGCCGATCGCAGAGAAGAAGATGAAACGCTCGACGCCCGCAGCCTCCGCCGCGCGCAGCAGGCGCGCAGTCGCCAGGCCGTTCAGCTCTTCGACCTTGGCCCCCGGCTGGTCGCGGATCGCCGCCGCCAGGTGGATCACGGTCTTGACCCCGCGCAAAGCCTGGCGGCGGATCCTGGGATCGCCCATCTCCGCCAGGTCACCGAGGGCGATCCGCACGTCCATGCGGTGGCGCCCGAGCCGGCGGGGGTCCCGAACCAGGGCGCGCAGTTCCTCGCCGCGCTCCGCGAGAAGGGGCAACAACGCCTGGCCGACGGTACCGGTGGCTCCCGTCATCAGGATCACCCGCGGCATGCTAGCCCCCGTAACAGCGCCTTTCGTAGAATGACACCCCCGTCGTCGCCCTGGCGTCGAACGGGACGCAGACGAGCAACCGACCGAAGGGACCCACCCTGTGGCCTACGTCATCGCAGAGCCTTGCATCGACCAGAAGGACAACTCCTGCGTCGAAGTCTGCCCGGTCGATTGCATCCATCCCACCCCCGACGAGCCTGACTACGAAGCCGTCGACCAGCTCTACATCGACCCCGACGAGTGCATCGACTGTGACGCTTGCGTCGAGGCCTGCCCTGTGGATGCCTGCTTCGCCGAGGATCAGCTCCCTGAAGAGTGGGCGAAGTACACGGCCATCAACGCGGAGTACTTCTCGAAGTAAGGACACAACTCCGCCCCGAATCCTCCGCTTCGCGTCCGGTTCGTGCGGGTCAGGGTGCGTTACGGAGAGGCAGGTCGTAGGGACCTACTGGATAACGGGAAGCTCAGTGCCTGACGCCGGCGCCGCGGCCATCGCCGGCGGCTCCGCCTGTAGCACCGCCAGCTCCTGCGGAGTCTGGGCGACGATTCCGCGCGCCACCTGACGGATCACGACCGCCGCAGCCTCGTTTGGCTGCTCCAGCACCAGCGGCTCCCCGGCGTCGGCGTGCGCGCGCAGGTCTTCGGAGAGCGGGACCTTGCCGAGCAGCGGCACGTCAAGGTTGCCCGCCAGGAGCTCGCCGCCGCCCTCGCCGAAGATCGCATGGCGCTGCCCGTCCGGCGCGGTGAAGCCGGACATGTTCTCGACGACCCCCATCACCTCGAGGTCGACCTTGGCGGCCATCTCGGCGGCCCTCGCGGCGACGGACTGGGCCGCGGGCTGGGGGGTCGTGACGACCAGGATCTTCGCCTGCGGGAGAAGCTGCGCGAGGGTCATTGACACGTCACCGGTGCCGGGTGGCAGGTCGAGCAGCAGGTAATCGAGCTCGCCCCAGGCGACGTCCTCCAGGAACTGCTGGATTGCCTTGTGGAGCATCGGACCGCGCCAAACCACTGCCGAGTTCTCCTCGACGAAGAACCCGATCGAGATCACCTTCACGCCGGCGGGACCGTCGAGCGGGATGATCTTGCGCTCCGCGTTGACGTCGGGACGCCCCGAGACCCCCAGCATCCGCGGAATCGAATACCCGTAAACGTCACAGTCGAGGGCGCCCACGGAGTGCCCGTCGGCGGCGAGCGCGGCGGCGAGGTTGGCGGTCATCGTCGACTTGCCGACGCCACCCTTGCCGGACGCGACGCAGATCACGTTCTTCACCTGGGCCAGGGCGCCTTCGGGCAGGCGGTTGCGGCCCAGCGCCTGCTGCAGGTTTGTCCGCTCGTCCTCGGAGAGGACGTCGAACTCGACCGCAACCGCAGTGACCCCGTCGAGCTCACCGACGTTCGTGGCAACGGCGTCCTGGAAGTGGGAGCGAATCGGGCACCCTGGCGTGGTCAGGCTGACGATCACGCCGACGCGGCCGTCGTCCGCGACGTCGATCGAGCGGACCATGCCCAGCTCGACGATGTTGCGCCGCAGCTCCGGGTCGATGACTGCGCGGAGCTTGTCGGTCACCTGCTCTTGGGTGGGAAGGATCATCTCCTCCATCTTGACAGGCACCCCTGCGGCCGAGTGTCGAGAAACGCCCCACATTGGGGTGTCTCTCGACACTCGGCGCGCTCGGCGCCCTTGTAAAACGGGGCCCAGCGCGCAGAGGCAATGAGAAGCGGGCCCCGGAGGGCCCGCTTCTCGGAGGAGAGGTTGCTGTTTCTGCTCGCAGCCGGCTCGAAGGCCGGGAGTGAGCAGATCCCTCCGGCTCGCCCCCTCTCCGGGGCAGCCGGGCTAAGGGATTCGGGCTACGAGCCGACCCGCTCGGAGACCTTGCCCTGGACGTCCTTGACGGCCTTCTCAGCCTTGACGCGGTTCTGCTTGACCG
>JALZKA010000009.1 GCA_030859475.1 Actinomycetota bacterium | reverse complement strand
CTGGAAGGGATGGTCGGGTGCCAAAGTGGCGGACATCCCTGGACGTGGTGTCCTGGTGCACGATTGGAGAACGCGCAGTAGGCGAGCTTCACCGGATACCCGGGAGCATGAAGCCGCACTCCATAGCCGCGGTTGACGTTAGACGCCGGGACCGTGCCCAGTTCCACCAGAGCATTGATCAGCATGGCGTCGACATCGGGCATCGTCATGAATCTGCGGTACTGACGAAGCAGCCCGTCCGCCTGCTCACGCTCGGTTCGCGGGTGCTCGCCGGTCGTCGAGAGCCCCGCTTCCGTGATCCATAGGCGACGCCCGGCGTCCCCATATCGTCCCTTCACGGAGCGCACATCGGCGAAAACCTTGGCCATCAGGCTGCCGGCGCCGTACTCCAGCTCGTGATAAGAGGTGTGGAAGCTCAGAGCGTCCATGTTGTGCTTGATGCTGGGCGATGCCGCGTAGGCGCCCTCGAGGAACTCCTTGAGCGGGATCGCACCACCCGTCGTGAGCGTGGCGCCGTATCTGCCCTGGTTGTTGTTCAGGCCACCGGCGAGGACGAGCGTCGATGGCCTGACCGCCTTGATCGCTCGATAGGCCAGATACTGTAACTCGGCGAAGCGCTCTGGATCCGGGCCCGAACGCCAGAACTGCGGGATGTTGGGCTCGTTCCAGATCTCGATGGCGGCCCCTGGAAACCGCCGCGCAACCTCGGCCGCAAACTCGGCCCACTCGTGGTTCATCGATCTGCTCGGCGGATATCGGCACGCGTGGTGGGTGGTGCATGACTTGGGCCGGCCCGGGTCACGGGCCCAAGGTGGGGCGAAGCCGATGCTCATCACCGGCCGGATCCCCCGTGCCAGAAACAACTCATAGATTCGTTGGAACTCGTTCCAGGTGCCTTCGTCCCAGATGTCTTGCGTTCGCTCCAGATACCGCCAGTCGAGGCTGATTCTGGTTGCGTTGGCCCCTGCGCGCTTCGAGAGGGTCGCGATGTCGGAGGGCGAGATCAGTTGCCAATCAGCCCCATCGGAGTTGTCGACGAAGCCGAAGTACTTGCCCGCCGGTGGAGGCACCGAAACGTTCGTGCGTTCGCTGCCGCCCGGGTTGGGATAGCCGGGGAACTCTGCCGGCGAAGAGGCTGGTTGAGGGGATGGGCATTTGGAGGTGCCCAGCAGGCCGCATTGCGCCTGCGCCATGTTCAGCGATCCCGCCACCAAGAGGGTGAGGGCGGCGCCGGCCAGCGCCACGGATGCAAGCTTTATTTTCCCCCCGGGCGTTCGCAAGTCGGGGACGCTATAGACCCGTTCGCTCGACGTCAACCGGGAACCGTCTCGATCCGATGAATCGATTCGGCGCCGGCACCAACTACTGGCCTCGGCGGCGAGCAACGTGACCGAGCGTCAGCAGCAGGATGCGGATGTCGTTCCAAAGCGACCAGTCCGCTACGTACTGATAGTCGAGCTTGACCATCTCCCGAACGGGAATTCGGGCGGAGCCCAAGACTTGCCACGGTCCCGTGATACCCGGGCTGAGGTCAAGCCGTCGGCGATGCCAGCCCTCGATTCGGCGGTCCTCGTCGAGTGGCAGCGGCCGCGGCCCAACGAGGCTCATGTCCCCTCGAAGCACGTTCAGGAGCTGTGGCAGTTCGTCGACATGAAGCTTTCGGATTACCCGACCGGCTCGTGTAATCCGAGGGTCGTTCTCGATCTTGAAAACGCCGTCGGCTTCGTTTAGGTGACGAAGGGCATCCTTGCCATCGTCGGCGCCCGCGACCATGCTGCGGAACTTGACCATCTCGAACGCTTCGCCATGGCGTCCCGCACGCGTTTGCCGGAACAGGATCGGTCCGCGGGAGTCCAGCTTGATCATCAGGGCTGTCGCGACCAGTATCGGGCTGACCAGCATCAATGCCAAGGTTGAGCCAACAAGGTCGAAGGTCCGCTTGATCAGACGGGACGAAACCGTGATCTCGAACCGGCGCACTCCGAGTAATGTGATCCCATTAAGGCGGTCGAATTCGACCGCCGCATTCACGAGCCGAGCTTCGTTTGGCAACACGCTGACCTTGACCCCGTTGTCGTCGATCCGCCGAACCGCATCCAGCAGTTCCTCTCCGCTGGCTCCGGGTCCCAGGATCACCCTATGCACGTCCCGTTCGATCACCAATGACCGGATTCGCTCCGGCAGGGAGACCCGCCCATTCTCGACGGCTTGATTTTCCTCGACGGGCAGCCAACCCACAAGCTCCGCTCGGACCGCATGGCTCATTCCAAGCCGCTCGCGAAACTCCTCGGCACCGGCTGAATCGCCGACGAACAGACAGCGCTCGACGGGTGCGATGCGAATGCCCACAGTGCGGGCTGCCGACCTCAGGGCGATCACGCCAAAGATCAGAATGCCCCACGACGTAAGGACCTGGATTCGACCGATCTCGCCGGTGACCACGGCTCCGTCGGCCAGCCAGATAAGCAGGATGGTCGTCGTCGCCACACTCAGCAGCTTCGGAACTTCGTCAAGCGTCGTCTTGTGTAGAAGCTCCGCGTCACGGTCGTACAGGCCCACCATTTTCGCCAGCCCGACGAAGGCGGGTGGAATCGCTGCGGCAGCCCATGTCAAGGTGTCGCCGCCAACGACCAACGTGCTTACGACGATCGCGATCGTGACGGCTAGGGCATCGGCAACGCCCAGCAGCCGCCGAACCGTCATCTCTCGGAGCAGAGTCGACGACGACCCCTGACGCTGGTCTCTCTCCGACACAGACCCTTGTGGCCTGGCCTCCGGCCTGGTTCCCGTGAGGATGGCGGTTCCTCTCATTCCCAATTTGTGCCCCCGTGTCCCAGCGAGCACCTAAATGCCCGGCCGGCTGACCCACCAAGCGTAGTTGAAGGCGGCGGCATGTTCAATCCGTAAGCGCCGTGTGGGCGCTGCGCTGCGGTAGCGGCTCTCGCGGCTAAGCGGTGTTCTGGCGGTTGCCGGCGACACGGTCGCGTGCAGCGAGATAGGCGCGAATTGCCAACCCGAGCAGCAGCAGGGCCAGAAGCATCAGGATCAGGAAGGTCATCGGGTAGCCCGTAAAAGGCAAGTCGCCGGCGGCATCCCCGGTCCCTGCAGGCCCCGGATCGACACCGTCGTCGGTCGGACCCCCCTCGTCGGTCGGACCCTCGACGCCGGTCGGACCCTGGCACTGCGGCAGGTTTGGATACCGGTCGCAGATTGCGGGCTGTTGAGCCGATGCCGAGGGAGCGGCCATGAGCATGGCCACACAAGCGGCTACCAGCGCAAGCGCTCCGGCCAAAGTCATAAGTCGCATTGCGATGGAAGTTTCAGCGTTCAGGTTCATTGTCCTCCCGGGCATCAATCAAACCCAGTTAGGGCATCGGCATCTCAGGGACGGAACTATAGCCTGCGGTCGGACAGAGCGCCTCACATGCCCGAACTCTCGTGATCAAACAACCTCTTCAGGGTAGCTCGGGCCGGCGTCTTCGTCCCACTGACAGGTTCCTGCTCAGCGCATTCGGGGCGGTTGCAATTCTCGGCCCAGCGCTTTCGTCAAGTGCTGCGGGAGTGGTGGCACGGCATCAGTTCGGCCTGATCTGCTGGTCGTTGGTGGCGCTCGGCCTCCTGGTCGGCATTCTGCCCAGAGCACGGCCCACGCCCCGCACCCGCGTGCTCTTTCTGGGCCTGGCGGTACTGACGCTGGTCTCCGCCCTTAGCCTGTTCTGGACCTCCAGCGCCGAGCGCACACTCGAGGAGGTCGCCAGGGTCAGTGGCTACGCCGGCCTGGCGACCCTGCTCTTGCTCGGTTTGACGAGGCGCGAGTGGGGGCTTGTGGCCACAGGAGTGTTTGTTGGTGGCGTCGTTGTGTGCGCGCTCGCCGTCGCGTCCCGATTGTTGCCCGCGCTGATTGAGGAATCGCAAAGTGTCCCGGGCCCGCGCCTCGCCGGTTCGCTCGGTTACTGGAACGCGCTCTCCAGCTGGAGCGCGGCTACCTTCACGATGGGATTGGCGTGGAGCGTCGCCACCCGTCGGGTCGCGCATCGAGGGCTTGCGCTCGCCACGACGCCGATCGCGGGAATATGTCTCTATCTAACGTACTCGCGAGGCGGAGCGGCCGCTGCTGTGGTTGGCCTGGTCGCGGTCGTTGTGCTTGGTGGTAATCGCAGCCGGACCATCGCTCATGCGGTCGGCGCGGGCGCTGTGACGGCGATGGTGATCGCCGTCGTTCGGACCCAGCCGCAGATCGCCGAGGCAACAGGGACCGCGGGGGCTGGCTGGGTCCTGCTCGCGCTTGCCGTTGGCTGTGGCGTGGCCTGGGTGATGCCGCGCTTCACAAGGAAGCTGCGGAGCGCTCACCGGCAGCGTATGTCGATACGGACCGCCCTCCGGTTTGCGACGTGCGTAGTGGCCTTGGCCGCGCTCGCCCCGGTTGTCTACGCACTCCTGGGCGAACGTGAGCCGGTGATTGAAAGCACCGGCATTGATCCAGCGCAAAGGCTCGTGAGCGTGGATGGGAACCGTCCCGGATACTGGGCAACGAGCTTGGCTGCGTTCGGCGAGTCACCCCTCGGTGGTCTCGGCGCGGGCACCTTCGAGTTCTACTGGGCGCGCGAGGGTGGGGAGGAGGAACAGGTGCGGGACGCACATTCCCTGTTTCTGGAGCATCTGGCGGAGCTTGGCCTCCTCGGCCTGGGGGCGACCCTAATCCTTGTTACTGGGCTTCTGCTTGTCTCCGTCGAGCCGTTGCGATCCGGTAGCCGCCGAGCCGCTTCGGTGGCGATGCCCGCCGTGGTCGCCGTGTTTGTGGTCCATGCGGGCGCGGACGCCTTGTGGGAGGCGACGGCCGTGGGCGCGCTGGCGATTACAGCGGCGTGCTCTGCAGCGGCCGCTGGTTCCGCGCGGCGATCGCGAAGCCCCGAATCTCGCGAGCCACGCGTCCCCGACGCCGGCCGACTTTCGCGATGGCGTGTTGCCGGGGTGACGCTTGTCGTCGGGCTTGGCGTCGGGATTCAGATCCCCGGGTTGATCGCGGGCTCGCGGCTTCACGACGCTGCGCTCGTGGGACGCGCGGGGTTCACAGAACGCGCGCTCGAACTGAGCTCGGATGCGATCAACGCCACGCCTTGGGCGGCGTCGCCCTATGCGGTACGGGCCCTTCTGCAGGAAGCCGCGCGTCGGCCGTCAGCAGCGATTAAAGACATGCTCGAAGCGGTAAAGCGCGAACCCCTGAACTTCAGGTACTGGCTGGCTATAGGGCGGTATCAACAGGACTCGGGAAATCGCGCTGCCGCCAGGGCCGCTTACGAGCAAGTCCGCAGCCTGGCGCCGTTGGCAGGTCCGTTTCCCGGTATGTAAGACTCTGCCCGCCGATTGCTGGTGAGTACCTTTGTCGTCCGGCTTGGCTTCGTCATATCTGGCGTGAGTTTGCTGAGATAGCGTCGCGAACCCGAGCCTGAGCCTGGACCAACAAGTGCAACGTCACCAGCCCCGATACACCAGCGTGCGCGATTACCTTGCTCTGCTCCGCAGGCAGCGATGGCTGGTGCTCGCGGTGACCTTGGTGTTCGCGGCCGTTGCCTACGGCTTCTCACAGTCTCAGGAGAAGCGATACAGCGCGACGGCGTCGATCTCGTTCCGCGACTTTGCCGAAGATCTTCCCCTGATCGGGGGTCAAGGCCTGCGTGAGCTCGCCCCAGCGGAGCGTGCAGCGCGTAATGCCGAGCTGATCTCAGGTACGGAGATGGCTCGAACCGTGCGCAACAAGCTCAAGACTGAACTCTCGCCGGAGGCACTAAGCGGTGGGGTGACGCCGCGGGTTGCCGTGACGACGAACCTCGTCGAGATCGAAGCCAACTGGGGCGATCCGGCGTTCGCGGCCAGCCTCGCCAATGCATTTGCTCGCGCTGCAGTTAGTCGCGCCATTCGCGATGATCGGGAGCGACTCGACAATGCGATCGACGGGCTCCAGGATCGGCTCAAGGATCAAGATGAGGATTCGCTCGTGGGTCAGTTGTCCCTTTCGCAGCTCTCGCAGATCCAGGCGCTGCAAGAAATCGTTAAGCCCGCAGAGGTGGCTCAGCCCGCTGAAGTCCCGGGCAGTCCCGTCTCGCCGAAGCCGGTTCGCAACGGAATCCTGGGCGGCCTCGTCGGGCTGGCTTTTGGGTTGATCGTGGCATTCATTCGTGACTCGCTCGATCGTCACATCCGCACGCCTCACGACGCGCATGAGGAGTTGGGATTTCCCGTGTTGGGGAGGATCGGACTCTCCGCCTTGGGCAGTGCCGGGCTGGCAAACGGCCAGTTCCCGCTCACGGAGCAAGACCGTGAGTCGTTCCGGATGCTCCGCACGAATCTGGCCTACTTCGAACCCGGGCAGCCGCTGCGCACCGTGCTCGTTACCAGTGGCCTGGCGCAGGAAGGGAAGTCGACCGTGGCCGCCGCCGTGGCGAGCGCGGCGGCCGCCGCCGGGCAGCGCACATTGCTGGTCGATTGCGATCTGCGTCGTCCCACCTTGGCCCAGCGGCTCAACCTCAAGCCTGAGCCGGGTTTGGCGGAGTACCTGGCGGGCGAGGCTAGTCCGAATGACGTCCTGCAGGTGCTCTCGGTTTCGGTGAATGGGACGGACGGCCAGATGACGCAACAAGCAAACGACGAGAACCCGATCAGCGGGAAGGCGCTGGTTTGCATCGCCGCGGGCTCCCCGCCCTCGCAACCGGCTGAGCTGCTGGCGTCGGAGCGCTGTCGCGATTTCTTCGCCAAGGTTGCCAAGGCCTACGACTTGGTAGTAATCGACTCAAGCCCGATGCTCGCGTCGGTGGACCCGCTGACCCTGTTACCCCATGTGGATGGGGTGCTGCTGTGTGTGCGGGTAGGCGAGTCGACTCGCGATGAGGCAGGGGCGGTCAAGCAAGCAATGGCCAGGCTACCCGAGCGTCCGACGGGCGTCGTCGTCACTGGTCTGCACCCGGGCTCGGGCGATGATTACGGCTACTACGGCTACCACTACACCTCCTGAATCGTTCTCGCTCTCAGCTCGGGTCGTTGCGGTAATACCCAACTGGAACGGCCGCGAAATGCTGGACGAGGCGATCCAGACCCTGGACGCGCAACGCTTCGCCGATCTGCGCGTGCTCGTAGTCGACAACGGCTCCGAAGACGGGTCGATTCAGCACCTCGCGGAGCGGTGGCCGTCGGTCGGCGTTGTCGCTCTCGACAGGAATCTTGGGTTCGCGGCGGCGATCAATCGCGGGGTACGCGCGTCGGCCGGCGAGTTCGTCGCGACGATCAACAACGACGTGCGACTCGATCCGGATTGGACCGGGCGGCTGGTCGCCGCGCTCGAGGAGACGCCGAACGCGGCATCGGCTACAGGCAAGATCCTCCGGGCGCTCGATCCGGGCGTGCTTGACGGCGCCGGTGACCTGGTCGGCTGGGACGGCTACTGCGCTCGTCGCGGCGCCGACGACAGGGATACCGGTCAGTACGACCGGCGGGAACCGGTTTTCAGCGCCTGCGCGGGGGCCGCGCTCTACCGGCGTAGCGCGTTGAACGCCGTGGGGCCGTTCGACGAGTCCTTCTTCCTCTATATCGAGGACGCTGACTGGGGATTCCGGGCTCAGCTCGCGGGTTACGACTGCGTCTATGAGCCGCAGGCCCTGGCATTTCACCTCGGCGGAGCTTCAAGCGGCCGCACTCCTGGCTTGGAGCTGTACTACGCCCACCGAAACATGATCACCTTGATGGTCAAGAACTTCCCGGTGGCCGCCCTTTTGCGCCATCTGCCCTTCGCCGTCGGACGGCGCGCCGGTTCGCTGATCAAGGCGGCGGGAGGCGGTCAAGCCCGGATTATCTTGAGGGCTTGGGGGGCGGCGGTTCTCCGGCTGCCACGGTCCCTGCGGGCGCGAGCCCAGATTCAACGTCGGCGGGTCCGCGGCCGTCGCGAGCTCGATCAGCTCGTACCCGATCGCGCACCACGCCGTCAGGGCCGGGCGCCATGACATCGGTGGAGGTCTTGATCCCGCACTGGAACCGCGCCTCGAGCCTTCGTCGAACCCTCGAGTCGTTGCAAGCGCAGCGACGCCCGGCCCAGGTCTGCGTGATCGACAACGGTTCGACGGACGAGACCCCCAAGATCCTGGCTGAGTTCCCGGGGACCCGAATCATTCGGCTGAACGAAAACCTCGGCTTTGGGCCTGCAATCAACCGGGGAGCTGCGACCAGTACCGCCGAATTGATTGTCCTGCTGAATAACGACGCTGTAGCGGATCCTGAGTTTGTCGATGCGCTGGTGGCGGAGCAAGGCCGAACGGGCGCCGAGATGGTGTGCGCATGCATGAGGCACCCTGATGGAACTGTCGAGAGCCTCGGCATCGAGATCGACCAATCGCTGATCGCGTACGACTACATGCACGGGGCGAGCTTCGAGGAGATCCCGTCTGATCTCCAGCCACCATTCTCCCCGAGCGGAGGCGCCGTGGCCTTCCTGCGAGCCGCTTTCCTGGACGTCGGAGGCTTCGACGAGGCGATATTTGCCTATCTTGAGGACGCCGAGCTCGGGTTGCGCATGCGTGGCGCCGGGATGCGGTGTGCGATAGCTCCGCGTGCGTTCGTTTGGCATCAACACTCCGCGAGTCTCGGCGCTCGCAGCACCGCCAAGAATGAGTTGCTTGGTTGGAGCCGCGCCTACATCCTTGCCAAGCATGGATCAATGCTCTCGTGGCGGCGACGTGTCCGCGGCGCGGCGATCGACGCCATCGTAATCGCTGGGAAAGCCGTTATCGACCACGATCTTGGGGTGCTTAAGGGAGGGAGGCGCGCCCGGCGTGAGCTGCGCGAGACGGCCTTTCGAGCGGGACCCGGACTGCCTGTGGAGCCCTTGCTGGCGGAGCTTCCTTTTGCGACGGCTCTTCGTTGGCGGCTTGGGCGTCGCCGGCGCGGAACGGGCGGGCCGGTGAGCGTGACCCGCTCATCGTGATTCGTAGACGGACTTCATCCAGTCGATCGTCAGCGGGATCCCTTCTTCAAGACTGACCTTGGGAGCGTGACCGAGTTCTTGCTCGGCGCGGGTCGCGTCCACGACCTTGTCCTTTGTCGTGAGCGGCTCGGAGTCTTCATAAGTGACGTGCGAGTCGTCGAGGCTGAGGTAGTCAAGAATCATGTCGTTGACCTCCTGCATGTCGTGCAGCTCGCCACCGCCGATGTTGTAAACCGCGCCCGGCTTGAACCGGTCCGCGATGTTGGCCAGGGTATTGCAGGTGTCTGAAACAAATGTCGAAGTGCGCCGGTGATTGCGGAAGATTGTCAGCGGATCCCGGCGCATCGCCTTGAAGATGAACTTGCAGACCGCGCTGCGGTACTCGGAGAAGTACTCGCCCGGCCCGTAGGTGTTAAACAGGCGAACTCGAACCAGTTCGGCATCCCACTCGTCGGCCGCGTTCAGCGCCTGCATCTCGTTGACCCACTTTGACATCGCATAGTCGTTGAGCTGCCGGATCGGAACGCGATCGAGCACGTCCTCGCTCATGGTTCCCTCGTAGTCGCCGTAGACCTCGGATGAGCTGAAAAGAACGGATCGGAAGCTAAGGCGGCGCTGAAGGGACAGGAGGTTCTTGTTCCCCACCGCGTTGGTCCTCCACATCGACTCGTAGAAGTCCTCGCCGTTGCGACGACCAAACTCGCCTGCCAGGTGGTAGACCAATTCTGGATCGGCCTTCTCGACGACGCTTTCGAGTTGTCGATATTCGCCGACGTCGCACCTTAGGAATCGACCTTCGTGATAATGCCCGCGATCGGTTCGCCAGACTTCGTGTCCGCGGGACTCAAGCTCGCCGACCAGATGCGTGCCAACGGCCCCACGTGAGCCTGTGACCAGAATTCGCATTTCCTGCCTTCCAAGAGATTCGTTTTCGTGCTGACTGGGGCCAGAACATACTTCGTGCTCAGTGCGGCGGCGATCACGTTTGGGGTTGCCGGATTCGCCGGTTGTGGCGATCCCACCACGGATGAAGCCGAGGGTTGCCGGCTCACGGCGGAGGCCTGCGCGGACATCGAAGGCTTTGCGCCTGATCCCGGGGGGAGAGAAGGTGCAGAGGTTCAACTGCCTGTTGACGACAAGGCCGTCGGTTTCAACGACTCACCTCAGGTGGCTGGGGTCGAACCGGCAGAGCTGGAGACATTGGCGCGCCTGGCAGGCGCGAGCGCGCGGCGGTTCCCACTTGATTGGCGTCAGGTCGAGTCCGTTCAGGACACCTGGAATGAGGGAGGGTGGGACTACTACCGGGTTGCCTACGACGCAATCCTCGACCAAAGGATGACGCCGGTGATCAGCTTCGGGTTCGCACCGCCGTGGGCCCGCCTCCCAGGCGCTCCGCAGGCGTGTCGGGATTTCTTCGCATGCCGTTATCCCCCGGCCCCCGAGATGGACGATGAGTGGCGTGAGTTCGCCGCAGAGGTCGCTCGCCGCTTTCCACGCGCAGTGCTGGAGGTCTGGAATGAGCCCAACTTGGCAATCTTCTGGCGACCGGCGCCCGATCCCGAGCGTTTCGCGGAGCTACAGGCGATCGCCTTCGACGCGATCAAGTCGGTGCGCCCCTCGACGATAGTGCTCGCCGGGGGCCTTGCGGCTATTCAGGAGGCCGACAGCCTGGTCGCGCCGGTGACGCCCGGGGACGTCGCATTGTCGGAGTTCCTCGATCGTGCCTACTCCGCTGACCCAGGGATCAAAGGGAAGATGGATGCGATCAGCTTCCATCCCTACCCGTATGGCGAGGCTCTCGGTGCTGGTTCGGTGTTCGCAAAGAGTTTCCAGGATGTCAGGGTGGTCGCCTCCGAACATGGAGACGCCGGACGGGCTCTTTGGGTTACCGAGACCGGGATTCCCACGGCGGGCAACTACCTCCCCGTAACGGAGGAGGTCCAGGCCGATGTCCTCGTCAGGATGTACCGCCGGCTCGCGACGATGGAGGACGTGGACGGAATCTTCCTCCATCGACTGTTGCCGCCGCCCACCGAGCCGGCCGGCTCAATCGAGGTTGGATACGCATTGCTCCGGTCGGCTACCCCGCCTTACGAGGATCCCAAGCCGGGGTTCTGTGCGCTGGTCGAACTGGCCGGCAATAAACACGAGGGCTGTCCGTGACCGCCTGCGTTAGCGCCCCAACCTCGCGAGGGTCACGCGGTAGTGCTCGAGCAGCGCGTCCGTATTGCGATCCGGGTCGAACAGGCGTCGCGCGGCGAGCGGACCGTTGCGGCTGAGCTTGCCGCGCAACTGATCGTCGTTCAGCAGCTCATCAATCCGGTCGGCAAGCTCTGCTGATTCTCCCGTGTAGGTCTTGAGGACTTCGACCCTGTCGGTCAGGAGTTCGCCGGCTCCGACGGCGAACATGACGCAAGGCGTCCCCGATGCGAGGTAGCTCTGCAGCTTGGAGGGCAAGCCGAACCGGTTGAATGACGTCGGGCCGCCGGGCTGGAGGAGTACCGCGGCTTCTCGCAGCAGACCCGGGATTCGCGGGTAGGGGAGATTTCCCAGCGTTACAGCAGTCCCCATGTCCATGCCGGCGTCCGTGGCGTTCGCGGCCAGGTCGAATTGATCCGTGTTGCGGCCGGCGTGCACGAAGGAGGCCCTGTGCCCGCGGCGCTGGATCTTCGCCGTTGCATCAAGGGCCAATCTCACGCTAGCCGCCCGTCCAAAGTTGATGTCCCCGGTATAGAGCAGGATGTCTCGGCCCCGCAACTCAGCCGGCAGGAGGTCGGAAGCCGTCGCTGGGTTGGCCACCCAAGCCAACGGCGAGGCCGCCGGCAGAAGCACCCGGCATTCAAGACCGGTCCGTTCCGACACCTCCCGCGCGATCTCGGGAGTAAGCGCGTCAAACGAGGACTGGCGGACTGCCCAGTCGAGGGACCGGCGGGTGGAAAGATTCCACAGCCCCGGTTGGAGTCGGTGGAGCGCTTTCCGGGCCAGATGCCTGGCACGCCCGCCCGGCGAACGTGGCGTCAACCCCGCGAGTTGTCCCCATTCATCATCCTCCCAGTGGACAAGCACCGGCGCCCCGGTGGCGCGCGCGTACGATTCGGCGGGCGCGCACACCGGCGGTCGCGAGTACCAAGCGTGGATGATGTCTGGCCCGAAGCTGCGAACCGCCGCAACGTCCGAGCGGCGCGCGTGGTAACCGCGGTAGCCGTGCCAGTGAATCTCCAGTCCTTGGACCTGGCTGGCGCCCTCCTCTTCGGCGCTCCGCTCGTCACCATGCAGGCTGATCATCACGGCGTGACCGCGGGCGCAAAGAGCTTGCGCGAACCAAAGGACCTGCTTCTCGCTGGGCGCTCTGAAGTCGCTGCCGCAGACGAAAAGGATCCGCAGGTGGCTACGGTTCGCCACTCGATCAGGTGGTCGGCAGCAGATGGGGAACCGGAGCGTCTGGGGTGCCGCCCGGCAACGGGGACGTCTGCCTTCCTGGCGTTGCCGGATTGGCCCCATGCGCGGTCGTCCGCTCGGCCGCTCGTTCGATTCCGGCCTCTTCGCGAAGCAAGAACGCGGCGCCGACTCCGACGACGAACCAGGCGCCCAGGACAAGAACGTCTTCGTTGTACATGCCCGTGTAGAAGATGATCATCAGCGAGGCCAGGGTGCCCGCGGCCCCGGTCCCCATGGCGCTCGCAACACGTGCCTTGGATTTCAGCGAGCCGGACGTCAGACGTAGGAGAACCATGCCGAGGCCGACGACGAGCAGGATCAGGACCGGAAACCCTTGTTCGTAGGCGATCCTCAGGTAAGAGTTGTCAAGGCTGTACGCGGCAATCGAGACGTACGGTGGGCGCAGTGCCGGGTTGAGGCTGGCGGAGCCCAGCCCATGACCGAGGGGCTCCCGATTGATCTCGGGAACCGCCAGATCCCACTTCTGATCGCGCCTGTTGTAAGCGACGTCCTCAGACGGACTGAGAATATTCGTGTAGCGCTCGATCCGATCGGTGGCCCCCGAAACGAACATCAGCGGCACCGCGACCGTAGCCACGCAGGCGATCGCGATTAGCGCCTTACGCCCTACATCCAGGCGCGGCATGCTCGGAGCGAGCTGGGCCAGTATCAGGACGACGCCGCTGCCGAGGACCAACCCGATGAAGCCACCCCGGACCTCGGATGCCAGGTTGGCGAACACCAGGGCGACAAAGGCCGCCGCCGCAACCTTGCGCCAGCGGCCATCCCAGCCGATTGCGGCGGCTAGGCAGAACGGGGCCATCGCCCCCGACCAGAACCCGAGCTGATGGCCCGAGCCGAACGAGCCGAACGTCCGCAGTTCACCATCGACGTAATTGAAAGCGCCGCCGACGGTGGCAGCGAACTCTTGCTCGGTGGTGGCCGGCCCGACGATCCAGCGAAATGTCGCGTACCCGCCGACCAGGAGCCCGGTAACGACGACCCCCCGCGCGATCTTGGTGTAGGTCAGGTGCGACCATCCCGCGTAGGCCACCAGGATCGCCGCCAGCAGGTACCAGGTCGAGAGCCGAAAGCTCAGGATGCCGGACGCGGTATCGCCGGTGAAGATCGTGATACCGGAGATCGCGATGTACAAGCCAAGCACCAACGTCGCCGGCCAGACGATGCCGATCTTCGTGCGTCCGCCCCTGACCCGCGAGAGCAGCATGCCGGTCCACATCCCGCCTAACAACAGGTCGACCAGACCAGCCCCCGAGAGCCCGGTGAAGGCGACAAGACTGCCGTAGAAGCCGGTTAGAGCGAACAGCCCGATGGCCGTCCCCGCCGGGTATCGATTGCAGACGATGGCGCTCAACACGAGCGCCATAGGTGCGAGGGCGAGCGGCGGCGAAACGGCAACTGCGAACGCGAAAACGAAGGCGACCGCCAGCAGAGCCAGCCAGCTCGCGCAAAGCCTGAGCAACGGATCGGGCCGATCCTCGAGCAACAGCAAGAGGACGATGACGACAGGGACCGAAATTAGAAGCGCCGACGTCCCGGGCAATGGCGGGCCCCCGATGACCGGCATCGCGAACCAGATCGTCCAAGCGGCCACGGCACCGAGCAGCACCGCTCCGGTGACGGGTCTCAGGCGTAGCTCGTCGAGGGCTGCGTACATTTCTTCCGTCGTTACTCTGGGCGGATCCGCCCGGGAGGACTCGTTCCTGCCGTCTAAGGTTCCCGCCCAGTATGGCGGATTCCCACCTCCTTCCCGCCGACCGGAACGGTCGTCCCCCGGTTTCCGTCGTGGTGCCGTTTCGTGGCGGCCAGGAGGCTGCCGGGCAGCTGTCTCTTGCACTCGAGCGGCTCAGAACGCGCTCCGGGGACGAGCTGCTGATCGTCAGCAACAACGAAGCCGATGTCGTGGGCGACCTTCTTTCAGGCGTGTGCGAAGTGGTCCCGGCACGGGATCACGCTTCGTCCTACTACGCGCGAAACGTGGGAGCAGAGCGGGCCAAGAACGAATGGATCCTGTTCATGGATGCCGATTGTGAGCCTGCGTCGGATGTTCTTGACGCCTACTTCGAGGCGCCGGTCAAGCGTGAGCATGGGGCGCTTGCGGGCGAGATCGAGCCGGCCGGCCGGGGCCTGCTCGCGAGATGGGCGGACTCGCGCGGCCTACTGCGGCAGGCCGTGAACCTCAACCATCCCTATCGGCCGTCGGCCGTCACCGCGAACCTGCTCGTTCGCTCCGAAGCCTGGCGCGCGATCGGCGGGTTCCAGGAGGGGATTCGCTCCGGCGGTGACGGTGACTTCTGCTGGCGCATGCAGGCCGCCGGGTGGGAACTCGGGCGGCGACCGAGTGCTCGTGTTCGTCATGCGCATCGTGAGCGGCTGCGCCCGCTCGCCGGTCAGCTTGCGCGGCACGCCGCCGGCGCCTCGTGGCTGAATCGGAGGTATCCGGGCTCGAGCCCACGTCCAAGACTGCTGAGAGATCTCTTCCGCGATCTGGCCGGCGCCATCGTTTGGCTCTTCAGCGCCCGCTTCGAGTCCGCAGTTTTCAAGGCGGTAGATGCCGTCGCGGCGACCTCGACGGCGTGGGGCTACAACCTGAGTAACTTCTCGCCGCGGCAGGTGCCGCCGCGATCCGCGCCGGATGTGACATTGGTTTTCGGGTCGTTCCCGTCGAAACAAGAGGCGGTGCAGATGGCCCGCTCCCTTTCCACCGGTTCGGATACCCGCGTGGTTGCGTTCGGGCGCCCAAAGCAACCGGTGATCGGGGGGCTGCGAGGCTTGCATGTGGAGTTCCGCGAGGACGCCGCAATGTTTCGCAGGGCCTCCTGCCTCGCTCGTCTGGTCGTACGGCACCCGGTGAGATGCTTACGCGATCTGTACCTGCGTCGGGGCGGAGATTCTGGCACGGCGAGCCTCGCCGCGATGGCGGTCTCCGCACAAGGCATCTCGACAAGAGGGCGCATCGATGATCGGCTGGGGGACGCTTCTCCTGCCGAGGCGGCGCGGCTCCTTAACCTGCTCGGCGTGAAGCAGGGTGGATCGACGAAGCGGTGAGCAACGCCGAAAGATCAGGGCGAGTGAGCGTGATCATCCCGTTGCTTCGAGCCGAGCAGGCGCGGTCGGTTCCGGATTTGCTGGCGGGACTTGGGTTACGAAGGGGCGATCAGGTGGTCGTCGCGGCGGCGCCCGGGCTGCCGGATTTGTTCCTGCCGTCAAACGTCTCGATCGTAAAGACCGACCGTGAATCCTCCCCGTCCAAGCTTCGAAACGTCGGTGCGGAGCACGCCGGCGCCGAGTGGCTCCTGTTCGTCGATGCCGACCAGCTGCCGGCCTCGAACCTGATCGATGCCTACTTCGAGGAACCGATTGACCGCCGCTGTGGAGTTCTCATTGGCTGTCAGCGCACGGCTCGCCCTGAAGCGGTGCTCGCCGCCTATCACTCGATCCACCTGCGTGACTTGGGAGAGAACCTGCTCGTACGCAGGGAGACCTGGGAGTCGCTCGGTGGCTTTCTGGAAGGAGTGCGTCGCGGGGCCGCGTCAGAGTTTTGCGCACGCGCCGTGCGAGGCGGCTGGATCGTGAGCGCGACGCCGGCCGCTCAGGTTGTCCGGCAAGGGCGACCCCCCCTCAGCGCAGTCTTGCGTGATGCGGCGCGGATCGGTGCCGCCAAGCGGTGGCTCGATCGCCGATCCTCCAGCTTCGAGGTTCAGACTGACCTGGTTGCCGCGGGTCACGATGCTATGCGCAGGCGGGGCCGAACCCTGTTTCACGGACTGTCATTGCTCGCCCGGGTCGCCGAAGCAGCCGGTCGTGCCGTGGGTGACAACCGAGCGCCACGATCGGGCAGCTCCACCGATCAACTCCCTTCACTAAGGGCGCAATCTCATCAACGTCGGCTCGTAGTCATGATCGACGCGTTTCCCGCCCGTTCAGAGACGTTTGTCTACAACGAGCTGTTGCAACTCCAGGCCTCAGGCTGGGATCTGCGAGTCGAGGCGGGTGGCCGGGCGGAGCGTCCGGAGCGATCGGTCGCGCGCGAGCTCTCGGTTGCCTACCTCGAGGATGATCCATTGCCGCAGAAGACGCGCGACCTCGTCTGGCTTCTCGCCCGGCATCCCCTGCGCTCGCTTCAGGACCGGCTGCGACGGCGCCACTGGAGCGAGGAGGCGACCTTGCCGCTAAGCGCCCTCGCCTCCCCCGCCCGTCGCCTCGCTCGGGACGGCAGCCCTCACATCCATGCCCATTTCGCAGCGACCGCGGCCTTGAACGCGATGCGTCTGAGCCGGATGCTGGGTTGCACTTTCAGCATTAGTGCCCACGCTTACGAGATCTTCCAGCGACCTGCAAATCTCCGCGAGAAGATCGAGGCATCGGCGTTCACGGTCGCCGAGTGCGAGTACACCGCTGATCATCTTCGCCGCTTGGTCGACGAGCGGCACCGCCCTCGCATCCACCGCGTGGCGACGGGTGTCGATCCGGACCGCTTGCGTCGCCGCAATCCCTACCCCGGAGGTCGAACCGTCGTTGCGGTGGGACGGCTGATCGAGAAGAAGGGCTTTCCGATTCTGATCGCGGCCGCAGCCGAGCTCCGTGAAAGCGGCAGCCTCGAGCGCATGATTATTGCCGGGGATGGTCCGCTGCGCCCGCACCTCGAGGAACAAGTGACTGCGCTTGGCCTTGGGGACCTGGTCGAGCTAAGAGGCAACGTCTGGGGAGGGCAGGCGGTCGGCGAGTTGCTCGAGAGCGCCGATCTGGTCGCGATCCCGGCGGTGCTCGCGGCCGATGGGGATCGAGATGCGATGCCGGTGATCTCTTATGAAGCGCTCGCAATGGAGGTCCCCGTGGTCGCAAGCGACCTGGTCGGCTTGCCGGAGGTTGTGCTGCCGGGATGGGGCAGGCTGGTTCCGCCTCGGGACCCGATGGCGCTCGCCACCGCGATCGCGGAGCTGCTCGATCTGCCTCCTGGGGAGCGTGCCGAAATGGGTGCCGCAGGGCGCGCCTTCATATGTCAGCACCGCGACTCCAGACGGGAGGTGGAGCGGCTGGCGAAGCTGCTCGCCGCCGTCCGTCACCCGTCTTAGGCCGGCTTGCGGGCCACGACGGCGTCCTGCCAGGTCAGCCCGACCGACTCGCCTGCCCAGTTCCCGCGATGCACGGTTGGCTCGAGGCCGAGCTCCTCGAAGCTGTTCAGGACGTCGGCCTCCGGATAGGCGACGATGGCCTCGGGGCTTCGCGCGCTGATGGCCCAGTAGTCGGGCGCCTGGACAGTGAATGTGAACGGCAAAGCATCACGAGCTGCCAGTTCCCGGCGGGCTTCGTCGAGGAGCAGGTAGGTTGCGAAGCAGGTCCCGCCCGGTCGCAGGACGCGGGCCGTCTCCCGCAGGTAGTTCTGGGCCGCGGCCGGCAGGAGGTGGGTCAGGACCGAGGTCTGGATCACGAAATCGAACGAGTCGTCCGCGACTGGAAAGCGGTAATCCTCGGCCTCGAACCTGCCGCCGGGGTTGTAGTGGCGGTTACGGATATCGGCAACCTGGAAGTTGAAGTTCGGGTAGGCCGGTGTCAGGTTCCGCCGGCACCAGCGCACGCCGGCGGGCATCACGTCAAATCCCTCGTAGCGCCCGTTCAGGTATCCGGTGAGCGGGATCGCCATTCGCCCGGCGCCGCAGCCGACATCGAGGACGTCGTGATCCGCCCGCAGGCCGCCGATCTCGATGAAGTGGCGCTTCATCTCGATTCCCTCGCGCCGAAAGTCCTCGGTGCCGACCGAGCCGACCGAGACCATCAGGCGCCGAGGTGGCATTGCGGGATCCCTGGTGCCGCGCACGAAGTCGAGAGCATCCAGCAGCGGGGCCTTCGCGTTCTTCTTCAGGGATTCCTTCGTGTCGCTGATCGAAGGGCGCCCGTCGATGAAGGCGCGGGCGCGCTGGAGGAGGCGGGTCATCGCGGGCAGACTGGCACATCGACCCGTGGTGTCGCGCCGCCGACCGCCCTGAATAGGCTGGCCCGGTGGATCCTGACGTCTCAGTCGTCATCCCGACGTTTCGTCGTGAAACGCGGCTCGCGTTTACCCTGGATGCCTTGGCGGGGCAGAGGCTCGCACGGGAACGATTCGAGGTTCTCGTCGTCATCGTTCCTTCAATCTAGAGGCCCCCACTCTAAACTGCGCATTTCCAACGTGAACGCGGAGCCACAGGTTGATCAGACGGTTCGAAGCCGCGTCCTTGAGATTCTGCGTCGCTCGGAGCCAAGCTTCCACATGGGAGGATCCATCAATTGGCAGCTTGACCCGCCTGCGCTCGAATTGCTTCTTAGCAAGCTTCGTCCTGGAGACCAGACGCTGGAGACTGGCTGCGGGTACAGTACCGTGGTCTTCGCGCTCGCCGAAGCAAGGCACACCGTCGTTTCTCCGGCGACGGTCGAGCATGATCGTATTCGGGACTTTTGCGACGAGCATGACGTGTCGCTCGCGAACGTTACGTTCATCGTCGGAGCCTCTCAGGACATCCTTCCGACGCTCCCACCGAACCCACTCGACCTCGTCCTGATCGACGGTGGCCATGCGTTTCCGATGCCGTTCATCGATTGGTACTACTCAGCTATCCGGCTTCGAGTCGGCGGCTGCCTGCTTCTCGATGACACTCACATCCGCACGGGTGAAATCCTGCGCGAGTTCCTTCTGTCGGATACCGAACGGTGGAGGCTTGTAAGTGAGGTGCTGGCCTCGGCGATGTTCGAAAAGGCAGACGCAGAGGTGATCCCGCTGCAGGATTGGCTCGGGCAGCCTTACTGCGCCAAGGTTCGCCATGTGCCCGGCGTAAGCCCGCCCTCGGCATGGCAACGGCTGCGCAATCGCGTCCGCTTGCGCAGCCGGCTGCGGGAGGCTTTCGGCTCAGGGCGGTTAGATCGGTAAGTGGTGACTGCCCCTCTAAGTCCCGGAGCCCCCGCCGTGCCCGCGATGAGAATCCTCACCGTCGGCAATATGTATCCGCCGCACAGCCTGGGTGGTTACGAGGTGATGTGGCGCTCCTGGGTCCGTCACGCACGCGCCCAAGGCAACGACGTGCTCGTGCTGACGACCGATTTCACGCTCGATCCCGATCCTGGCCCCGAGCTGGACGGCCAACCGGTCAGTCGCGAGTTGCGCTGGTACTGGCGCGACCATCGTTTCCCACGCCTCGCTCCGGGGGCGCGGCTGGCTCCCCGCGCCGAAAGTCCTCGGCGCCGACCGAGACCATCAGGCGCCGAGGTGGCATTGCGGGATCCCTGGTGCCGCGCACGAAGTCGAGAGCATCCAGCAGCGGGGCCTTCGTATTCTTCTTCAAGGCTCCCTTAGCGTCGCTGATCGAAGGCCGCCCGTCGATAAAGGCGCGAGCGCGCTGCAAGAGGCGAAACATCGCGGACAGACTGGCACATCGACCCGTGGTGTCGCGCCGCCGACCAGCCTGAATAGGCTGGTCTGGTGGTTCCTGACGTCTCAGTTGTCATCCCGACGTTTCGCCGCGAGACGCGGCTCGCGTTTACTCTGGACGCCTTGGCCAGACAGGGACTCGCGCGGGAACGATTTGAGGTGCTCGTGGTCCGGGCTGCCGGTGAGCCCGGGCAACTTGTTGATCCTCCCGGTGGCCTCACGGTCCGGTTTCTCGAGTCCCCGGCGCCCGGAGCCGGTGCGCAGCGCAACATTGGCTGGCGGAATGCCCGCGCGCCGGTCGTTGCGTTCACCGACGACGACTGCCGACCTTCCGAGCACTGGCTCCAGAGTTTGCTTCAAGCGACAGCCGGCGAGGTCGTGGTACAGGGGCGTACCCAGCCCGATCCGGACGAGGCGCATCTGTTGCTCGGGTTGTCGCGCAGCATCGACGTGACAGAGCTCGATCCCTGGCATCCCTCGTGCAACATGGCCTATCCGCGCCGGTTGCTCGAGCGGCTGGGCGGGTTCGACGAGGAGTTCGAGGCCCCTTTTTGGGGAGAGGACACGGATCTCGGCCTCCGCGCCCTTCAGGCTGGCGCCAGGGTCGAGTTCGCCGAGTCCGCGTTGGTCTGGCACGCCGTCCATCCCCGACCGCTTCCAATGGCCTTCCGGGATGCCCGTCGTCGCTCCTGGATTGCGCTCGTTGTCGCGCTCCACCCCGAGCAGCGCGATGCCCTCTGGGGCGGGGTGTTCGTCAACCGCTCCCATGCCGCCCTCGCACTCTGGCTGGTTGCGGCTATCGCCCTGAGGCGACGGCCCAGTCTGGCGGCGGCTGCTTCGGCTCCGTACTTTGCCCTGCACCTCTCGGCCGGGCTGTCGGGCAGGATCCATCCTCGCGGTCTTGCTCGCCTCGCGCTCCACCTTCCCGAGCGTTTGACGCTGGATGTCGCGGAGCTTGCCTCAACTGTTGCGGGTGCGGTCCGGCACCGTTCGCTTGTGGTGTGAGCGTGGCTGTTCCCGAAGCTTCGGTCGTGATCCCGACGCTCGGGCGGGCGACCCGGCTGGCGTTCGCCTTGGAAGCGCTCGCGGTTCAGACGCTGGACCGCGGACGATTCGAGGTGATCGTTGTCGGCGTATCGGGTACTGCCGCGAAGCTGGGGGCGGCGCCGCCCGGTATTGCCGCGACCTTTATCGAGGCCCCTGAGCCCAGCGCGTCAGCCCAACGGAATCAGGGGTGGAGGGCCGCCCAGGCCCCAGTCGTCGCGTTCACCGACGACGACTGCCGGCCTGCTCCCGACTGGCTTGAGCGGCTGATCGCTGTCGCCGCGGGCGACCCGATGAGGTTCGCGCAGGGACGGACCGAGCCGGACCCCGATGAGGCCCATCTCCTGACCGGTTCGGCCGCAAGCCAGGAGGTGACGGGGGAGAGCGTTTGGTATGAGACCTGCAACATGGCGTATTCACGCAGGTTGCTGGAGAGCCTGGGCGGGTTTGACGAGGCGTTCGTCTACGGCGGCGAGGACACGGACCTCGGGCTCCGCGCGCTTGCGTCGGGCGCTACGAGGGAGTACGTCGGCGATGCCGTCGTCTGGCATGCAGTCCATCCGCGGTCGCTGCCGCGCGCCATCATCGACGCCCCTCCACGTCCCACCGTGCCGCTTGTTTTCGCCCGGCATCCCCAGCAGCGGCGGCTGCTCTACCTCGGCGTGTTCTGGAATCGCCGTCACGCACGTCTCCTTGTCGGGCTTCTTGGCGGCGTAGCCCTGGGCCGCGGCCCCAGGGCCGGGCTGGCGTTCCTTCCTTACCTGGTTCCCGAGTTGCGCTTCGGGCTCAGACGGCTGCCGCCAACCCCGGTTGGACTGGTTCGCCTGATCTTCAACCTAGCCGAGCGTTTCGCGCTCGACCTTGCCGGCCTCGTCACAAGCGCCAGGCGCTCGATTCGGACGAGATCGCTCGTTCTCTAATCCTCGCCGTTCAGATCAGGAGCCTGCCGCCCTTGATCGCTCCTCGGACCGTAGCTTGCATCTCGACGAGGTCATGCGAGAGGAAGTAAGGGGCAAGCCTTAGACCACCGCCCTCGATCTTGCCGCGCGCGTACAAAGCGTGCAGGTATGGGAGAGTCAGCGGGATTCCCAGGGCGCGCCATCCACGTGGTGCCAGCAGGCCAAGGATGGCCACCGCGAGGTAGAAGTGAACGGGTTTGCGGAAGATTCCATGAACAAAGCCTTCACGGCTCTGGGGGAAGCGCGCGAAGGGGAGCGTGGCGCTCGGTCGGCCCGCTACCCGGAGCTTGCCGAGGGGCCCCAAGTAATTGACGGCGTGGTACACATGCGAGTCCGGAGCCAGAAACGCCTCGGTGCCGCTCTCGATTGCGCGCCAGGCCAGGTCGGTGTCCTCACCGCCGACCGTGCCGGCGTAGGTCTCGACATCGAAGCCGTCGATCGCCGTCAAGACAACGCGGGGATAGAAGATGTTCGTGGTGGGGAAGTGAGCGCTCAGCGACTGCACGTCCATCGTGCGCGTGAACGGACCGGTGCGGCTTAGCTGATCGGGACGCGGGGAGGTACGTCCTTGCACGATCGCGCCCGGATGCGCCCGGCAGACCTCAAGGCTCCGCTCAAGCCAATCGGGCTCGGGCAGGCAGTCGTCGTCGGTGAAGGCGATCAGCGGAGCTTGCGCCTGGCGCCAGCCCTGCTCGCGGCCGATCGCGGCCCCGCCGCTTTCAGTCCTGGTCACCACAGACATTGTCAGCTCGTCCCGGCGCAACTCTTGCGACAGGACCTCGGCGGTACGATCGGTCGAGGCGTCGTTGACGACGACCAGCTCGAACCTGTCGTGCGGCAGGGTTTGCGCCCTCAGTCCCGTTAACAGTTCCGTCAGCAGGTCCGCCCGGTTACGGGTGGTGACGACCACGCTGACCTCAGGGGTGCTTGCGCTCATTTCTGGGCTGCGATCGGGTCGAGTTTTCGCAGCAGGACGAGGCAGTAGATCTGTCCCTCTCCGACAACCCTCTCGAGTGTCATTCCGGCCTCTCCCGCCACGGCTCGCAAGCGATCGAGATCGATCGAGGAGCCGCGCCAGGCGGCATGGTTCTGACCCCTAGGCCCGCGCTTGCGAAGGGCGCGCCAGGCGAACTTCAGGCGGCGGCGAAACGGCTGGCGTAGATGCTTCGCCGGTTGGTTTGAGATCTGGGCGGCTGCCCATCCTCCTGGTCGTAGGACCCTGCCGATCTCGCCTATGTACCCCAGCGTGATCTCCGGGTCGGGGATGTGATGAAAGACGACATACGACTGACAGACGTCGACGCTTTCGTCGTCGATGCCGTTCAGGCTGACGCCATCCCCGAGCATCCAGCGAACGTTTTCGAGCTGGGGATTGAGCTCCCGGGCGACATCAAGCATTCGTTCCGAGATGTCGATCGCCACCACCCCGGCGCTGCGCTCGGCGATAACCCGGGTCATCCGTCCAACTCCACATCCCACCTCGACCGTCTCGTCGGTCGGCTTGATCTGCACGTTCAGAAGACCGAGCATGAGATCAAGTTCCTCCCTGCCGCTCTGCCAGAGCCGCTCGAGGTCGGCGTTTCCGTACTGGAGCCGGTTGTCGACGAAGTAGAAGGGATCCTCGCGTGCGCGCGCGTCCCAGAAATCCTTCATTGTCGAACCGGTCATGAGTGGGATTAAACCTGCATTTGATCGCGATGATCCCGATATCCCACCTGCCAGGGTTAAATTTCCGGCTCCGATGACTGCCGTGAAGGACCGAGCCGGACCCCGATGAGGCCCATCTCATGACCGGTTCGGCCGTAAGCCAGGAGGTGACGGGGGAGAGCGATTGGTATGAGACCTGCAACATGGCGTATCCACGCGCGCTGCTCGAGCGCCTGGGTGGCTTCGCCCAGGAGTTCACCTACGGTGGCGAGGACCCCGACCTCGGCCTGCGGGCACGAGCGAGCGGGGCGCGGCGCGAGTACGTCCCGGACGCGCTTGTCTGGCATGCTGTCCGCCCGCAGCCACTGACCAGGGCGCTGCGGGATGCGCACCCGCGACCGACAGTGCCGCTGATCTTCGCCCGCCATCCGTTGCAGCGCCGTCTGCTCTACCAAGGGTTGTTCTGGAATCGGCGTCATGCCCGAATGCTCGCCGCGCTTACGGCGACGGCCGCGCTCGGACCGCGCCGCCGGGCATTGCTGGCTGCGCTCGTCGATCCGGCGCCGATCCTGCGCGGGGGCGCCCGGCGAGCCACCAGGCAGCCTGCGAGACGCAGGTCGCATCGCCTACACCATCGGCGAGATGGGGGACCGCGCGCGCCTCTAGGCTCAAGCGATGACACCAGACGTCTCTGTGGTGATTCCTACCCTTGGCCGGGTTACACGGCTGGCATTCGCGCTGGAGGCCCTTGCCGAGCAGACTCTGGCCCCTGACCGCTTCGAGGTCATCGTCGTCGGGGCCGCCGGTCGGACCCGCGGCCTCGAGGCTGGGGTTCCGGACGGGCTTCAGGTGAGTTTGCTCGAAGCGCCCGCGCCGACCGCGTCCGCGAAGCGGAACCACGGCTGGCGCGCGGCTCGGGGAGCGGTCATCGCTTTCACCGACGACGATTGTCGGCCCGCTCCTGACTGGCTTGAGCGGCTAATAACGGGCGTCGACGGGAGTTTGACGTTTGCGCAGGGTCGGACCGAGCCCGATCCCGATGAGGAGTGCCTGCTGAGGGGTAGCGCCCAGAGCGTCTGTATACGCAGGCCCAGCGAATGGTTCGAGACCTGCAACATCGCCTACTCGCGCGCCCTCCTCGAGCGCCTCGGCGGGTTCGACGAGGACTTCGAATACGGGGGCGAGGACACCGATCTGGGGCTGCGAGCCGTTGCTGTCGGCGCCCGTCAGATTTACATTGAAGGCGCGCTCGCATGGCATGCCGTCCACCCCCGCTCGCCACTGCTGATGCTCCGCAACGCGCCGCCCCACCCAACCACTTCCCTGGTGTTCGCCCGGCATCCGAGGCAGCGGCGATTTCTCTACCAGGGCCTCTTTTGGAACCGTCGTCAGGCTCGGGTGCTTGCGATGCTCACCGCGGCCGCCGTCCTCGGCCCGTCCCCGCGGGCGGCGGCGGCCCTCGCCATCTATATGGTCCCCGAGGTGCGAGCGGTGCTGGCCGGCAGCCCGCCCCAAACTCCACGCGCCGCCGTGCGGACTGCCTACTACCTGTCCGAGCTGATGGCGCGCGACCTAGTGCTTTTTGTCAACAGCGTGCGGCGCTCGATCGAGACCCGTTCGCCAGTGCTTTAGCTAGACCAGGAAGCCGCCCTGCTCCAGCGAGCCGCGGATCGTCGCCGCGACCTCGACGGCGGGCATGGCGCCAGCCTTGCTCGCGTCCGGCCCTGGCGCCTCCGCACGCACTCCTGTTGAGAACCGTGAGCGTGAGCTCGCCGCGGCTGAGCTCGGCGTTGAGAACCTTGGTCGTGTCGTCGGTCGAGGCGTCGTTGACGACGATCAACTCGAACCGCGTCATCCCCAGGCTCTGGTTCCGCAGGCCGCCGAGCAGCTCCGCGAGCTGCTCCGCCCGATTCCGGGTGGTGACGACGACGCTGACCTCGGGAGTTGCGGGTGCCATTGAACCGGATTAAAGCCGGATCAGCCGCGTCCTTGCATGCACGAGCCCTGACTACACTCCCTTGGCCGTGGATCGAGACGCCCATCGTCGGCTGAAAATCCTCAGCGTGGGCAACATGTATCCACCGCACAGCCTCGGTGGCTATGAGGTGATGTGGCAGTCCTGGGTCCGACACAGCCGGTTGCAGGGTCATGACGTTCGCGTCTTAGCCTCCGACTTCGCGGTGGCCGACGTGTCGGCGAGCGACGAGCCTGCGGTGAGGCGCGACCTGCGCTGGTACTGGCGCGACCATCGTTTCCCCCGCTACGCGCCGTGGACCCGGCTCGCGATCGAAAAGCACAATGCTGCGATCATTGACCGGGAGTTGGACGGTGAGCGCCCTGACGCGGTCGTCTGGTGGAGCATGGCCGGGATGTCGTTTGGCATGGTCGAACGAGTTCGCCGGCAGGGAATCCCATCGGTGGCGGTCGTGGCGGACTACTGGCTCGAGTATTGCCTCAAAACTGACGGCTGGATGCGGATGTTCCACGGGCGCCCACGTCTGGGGTGGGCGATCGAGCGATTGACCGGGCTCGAGGCCTCCATCAACCTTGCGGAAACGCTGACGCCGGTCTTCGCGAGCGACACGGTCCGGCGGAGCGCTGCCCGCATCTTTCCGCCATTCGCGAACGCTGAGGTGGCGCACCACGAGCCGGACGCCGAGCTTTTCGTGCCGGCGCCGCCGCGACCGTGGCGCTGGAAGCTCCTTTGCCTGGGGCGGGTGGTCCCCGATAAGGGAACCGACCTCCCGATTCGGGCGCTAACCTATCTCCCCGAGGCGTCGCTCGACGTCATTGGTGCGGGTGCGGGCTCATACCTCGACGATCTGAAAAGGCTCGTCCGCGAACTCGGCCTTGGGCAGCGCGTGACCTTTGGCGAGCGTCCCCGTGCGGAGGTAGCGTCCGCTTATGAGGATGCGGACGTGGTGATCTTCCCGGTGCGCTGGCCGGAGCCCTGGGGGCTGGTGCCGGCCGAGGCGATGGCGGTCGGCCGCCCCGTTGTCGCAAGCGGGCGCGGCGGTTCAGGTGAGTACTGCAGCGATGGTGAGAACTGCCTGATTTTCGACCCAGATGCGGGAGCAGCGCAGCTGGCGGAACGGATCCAGACGCTCGCCCGCGATGCGGAATTGAGGGCGCGCTTGATTGACGGCGGCCGCGAGACGGTCGAGGCACTGAACGCCGTGAGCTTCGCCGAGCGGGTCCAGGCGAACATCCACCGGGTTGCTGCGGCGGGACCGAGCTGATCAGCCCGGATCAGATCGGGCCGCCAGGCGGGGCGCGCAGCACGGTGGCGATGTCCCTTCCCGTAGGCTTCCCGCCGGATGCGAATCGCGTTGTTTCAACCCAGCTACTGGCCGGAGGTCAGGCGCGGTTCAGAGCGTCTCGTTCACGACCTCGGCACGACCCTTGCCGCTCGCGGCCACGAGGTGACCTTGCTGACGAGTCATGACGCCGCGAGCGTGGAATCGGTCGAGGACGGGATCCGGATAATCCGCACCCGGCGGCTGCCGCAGCTTAGGCCCTTGCGCCGCTACGAGGATCACGTCAGCTCGATCCCGCTCGCGCTGTCGCGGCTCCTGCGCGGCTCATACGACGTGGTCAACGCGACCCACCTCTCCTACGGGTGGGCGGCGGTCAAGGCGCGGCGTTTCGGCGGGCCGCCGGTCGTGTTCTCCGTTCACGGGATTCCGATTCGCCGCTACCTGGTCGAGCGCCGGTATCGCCTCGAGATGATGAGCGCAACCCTGGCCGGGGCGACCGCCACGACGGTCCTCAGCGAGGCCGCGCGGCGATCCTTTCAGCGCTACCTACAGGTTGATCCGATCGTCATTCCAGGTGGCGTGCGCAGCTCCGAGTTCTCGGTGGATCAGCCGCGATCAGCCACGCCCACCCTGATCTGTGCCGCAAGCCTCGGCGATCCGCGCAAGCGCGCCGACCTCCTCTTTGCTGCGTTCGCCGAGCTCCGCCGCCGTCGCCCCGACCTTCGCTTGCTCTGCGTTCGCACTTCCGACCCTCACATGAGCCCGCTCGAGGTCTCGGCGCCAGTCGGGGTCGAGTGGATCGATGTTCGCGACAACGCCGAGCTGGCGCGGGCCTACGCCGCGGCCTGGGCCAGCGTGCTGCCCGCGGTCGGCGAGGCGTTCGGCCTGGTCCTGGTCGAGTCGCTCGTCGCCGGGACCCCAGTGGTCGCGGCCAGCGACGGCGGCGCAGCCGAGATTGTCGACTCCGGCGTTGTCGGTCGTCTGTTCGCGCCGGACGATCGGGCAGGATTGGTCAAAGCGATGGATGAGGCACTCGAGATCGGCAGGGATCCCGCAGTTCGCGAAGCCTGCCGCGAGCGAGGTATGAGCTATGACTGGGTGGCGGTGGCGGAAAGCTATGAGCAGGTCTTTGAGAGCGCATCGGGCAAGTGACTGGAAGCACGGTGAGCGGTGATTCGGAGGGGGTGGAGGCGGCCCGCGCCGCGGTCGCGGCCAATTCTGTCTGGTACCACACGATCGAACTGGCGCCCGGTGTGGTCACCCCTGGCTACACCGACTGGCGCAAGGTCGTGGAGCGGATCCTCCCCGACGACCTTAGTGGCAAGCGTTGCCTGGATATCGGCACCTTTGACGGCTTCTGGGCGTTCGAGATGGAGCGTCGCGGGGCCGAGGTGGTCGCGATTGACGTCGAGAAGATCGACGATGCCGAGTGGCCGCCACACCGCCGTGAGCAGCTCAAGCGCGAGCAGGATGAAGCGGGGGTCGAGCTCGGCCGCGGCTTCGAGATCGCGTCGCGCGCGCTGGGTTCGCGGGTTCGGCGTGTGATCTGCCCGTACTACGAGCTCACCGCCGAGGCGATCGGTGGCCCCGTGGACCTGATTTTCAGCGGCGCGATCCTGCTTCACCTGCGGGATCCCGTCCGTGGGCTCGAGCGGGCCCGAGCGGCGCTGGCGCCGGCGGGCGTGATGCGCGCGCTTGAGCCGATCTCGACTCGGCTCACCCTACTGTCGCGCGGGCGGCCGGCGGCGTCATTCGAGCCGCTCACGACGCCCTTCAACTGGTGGGTGCCGAACCTCGCCGGAATCGACGCCTGGTTTCAGGTCGCGGGCTTCGAGCGCGCGGTGCGGCCGACCTTCGTGCGCCCGGGCGGCCACCCGTCGATGCGCGAGCGCTTCGCGGCGCTCACCTATCGCCCCGCCGGGGAGGCGTCGCGGTGAGCGCGCTGCGGCGCTGGTGGGAGCGATTGCGGGCTGAGGTGGAGGCCACGCCGTGTTCGGCTACGGGCTTTGGACTATTGATCGTTATCAACTGGAAGGGGGCAGCAGAGCGCGGCGCTGTGGGGAACGCCTTCGCCGAGCCGGGCGAGGCCGTGAATCAGCCGCTTGCGTCCCCGGTGGGCATGGCCCAGCTTAGGGTGAGCGGGGCCAAGCGGGATCGCGTACGGCCCAGGCTGATCAACGATCTCGAAGCTCGCTGCCTCGAGCATTCGGCGGTGACCGGCAACGTTCGGGATCCACCACTGGCAGTTGGCGCCGCCGACCTGTCGGGCGCTTGGCGTCTGGCGAACGATGACGCTGAGCAGCGGGTCGATCGTCTCCGACGACATGAAGTGGCCGTTGCAGACTGAGTGGATCGCCTCGAGCGCGCGGATCGGATCCTTGAGGTGGAGCATCAGGCTGCCGCAAACGACGACGTCAAAGCAACCGACCCGCTCCGGCGTTAAATCGTAGGCTGAGACCTCGATCCGCTCTGCCGTTGAGCCGATTAGCCGCTTCGCGAGCTCGAAGCCGGCACCAGGGTTCGGGCCGGCCTGGGCCAGGAGCGCCTCGGGGCCCTGCTTGCGCTTGGCGATCGCCCAATCCCAGTCGAACGGCGACGCGATATCTGCCGCGACTACCTCGGCCGCACCGCGACGCTCGAGCTCGAAGCTGAGAAAGCCGTCATACGGCCCGACATCGAGACAGCGTTTGCCGCGCACGTCAGGCCAGGGGAGACCGTCAACGATCGGCCGCAGGTCGAACCAGCCCGGGGTGACCACGCCCGGCTCGATCTCCAGGGTGTGATACCAAAACGGGTGTTCGGCGATCGCCTCGCGCGCACTCTCAGTTGCCAGTCCGCTGTTCACCGCGCCAACTTTAGGGACTTGCGCCGCCGGTCTTCTGCCCGCCGAGACAGACTGGGGGAGGGTGCGGCGGCTCGAGACGGCAATCAGAGGCTTCTTCGGCGGTAGTTGACCGCATGGAAGCCGTGCGAGTCGGGAGCCAGCACCGCATGCGCGCCGGCTGTACGTCCCTAGAGGTAACCGAGCAGCCTCATCTGCTCTTCGATCATCTGGGTCTCAGCGTCATCTCGCGGTTTGTCAGCTGCTACGTCGGCGTCCTGCAGCCCGAGGTCGCCGAGTTCGGCTTGCGCTGCAGCTGAATCAAGCGCTCGCCGCAGAAGCTCGACTCGCGAGGCGTCCTTACCGTTCGCGGCTGCGACCGGTAGCGGACTCGCCTCAAGTGGGTCGGAGCGCAGGTCGTAGAGCTCTGCGGATCCGTCGCGCTGGACGAGCTTGAGCGCGCCGTCCGTGGCGGCGTCGAATCGCGTCGTCAGCCTTGCCCAGGCCGATTCGTCCAGGTCCCAGTCGGCCCGCGCTGTGACCACCCGTGGATCATCGGCCCTGACCGGCGGATTGAACTGGGCGACGGCGGCGCCACGTGGCAGATCGTCATTCCATGGATGGCTCGACAGCCCGATAGCCGCCGCGATCCTCGCGGGCAGCTCAGCGAGACTGGTCAGGCGATCGCGGAAGCGCTCGCTGCCCGGGCCGGAGACCACCAGCGGCACTCTGACCAAACGGTCGTCGAGCGAGAACGCGTGGGCCATCAGGCCGTTCTCGCCGAGGTTCTCGCCGTGGTCAGAGGTGACGATCACGAGCGTCTGATCCAAAGCCCTCGCCTCGTCCAGACGCGTCAAGATTCGCGCCAGCCAGTCGTCCATCAGGGTGATCGAGCGGCCGTAGAGGTGGCGCATCAGCTCGAGCGCTCCGTCAGGCACCACCAGCGCCCCGAGGCAGGCCTGCCAGATCGCGCCCATGTTCAGGTATTGCCTGGCGTCTTCGGCTGCGCGAAAGCGCTCGAGCGGGCCGAGATCGTTATAGGGGCGCGGCGGCAGGTAGGGCGAGTGACACTCGACCAGGTTTACGAACCAAAACGAGGGCTGGTTCGCGTCGCGCTCCGCGATCCAACCGCTGAGGAGTTGTTCCGCCTTCGTCGCCCCATCGTCCACCCGTGCGACCAGCGCCTCTCGTGCCCAGTTGGCGCGCTCGCCCCAACCCGATGCTTGGAGCTTGCCCTGTCGTCCTGAGTCGACCGAGATGAACTCGTCAAAGCCGGCGTCGAACCCGTTAGCGGCCGAGACCCAGAGGTTGGTGCTCACCGCCCGGGTTTCATACCCAGCATCGCGTAGAACCGCCGGCAGCAGGCGGGACTCGTGGGCGTGTAGCACTGCGCGCGGGTCGCGGCCTTCGGCGTTCGGCGAGGCAAGGCCCGCCGCGCGCGGCATCAGCCCAGAGAACATCGACGCGTGCGAGGGGAGGGTCCAGCATGCGGTGGCATATGCGCGCTCGATCGCCCGGCCGGAGCTTGCCAGCTGCGCAATAGTGGGTGTCGAACCGGGCGCCACACCGTAGGGCTCGAACGCGTCCGCGCGGGCGGTGTCAAGCACCACGAAGAGCACGTTTGGCCGCACGGTTCGAGTTTAGCTTCGATGCCCCCTTTATCCTCCCTCGCGATGTCGGACGCTGGCCAATCAAACGGCACCACAGGCCGCCCGGCGCCACCGCCTGGTG
>JALZKA010000144.1 GCA_030859475.1 Actinomycetota bacterium | reverse complement strand
GCCCCGACCGGCCATACCCGGGTCGGCGCGCCCGAGGTCGCGCCCGTCGCGCTCCCCGATGACGAGCACACGAAGGACCTCGCACCGGATGAGCGGGCCCTGCTGGGCGACCTGTTCGCGGTCTTGGAGGAGCACCTCGACGATTCCGCGGAGTCGTTGGACAGGCACACGGTCGAGAAGGCGTTTGCCTTCGCCTGTGAGCGTCACGTCGACCAGAAACGCCGCTCCGGCGAGGAGTTCATCACCCATCCGGTCGAGGTCGCCAAGATCTGTGCCGGCCTGCGCCTGGACACCGAAACGCTCTGTGCCGCGCTCCTTCACGACACGGTCGAGGACACGTCGGCCAGCCTGGGCGAGGTGCTTGACCAGTTCGGCGAGGCCGTCGCCGGGCTCGTCGACGGCGTCACCAAGCTGACCGGAATCACCTTCCAGAGTCGCGACGAGAACCAGGCCGAGAACTACCGCAAGATGATGGTCGCGATGGCCTCCGACGTGCGGGTCATTCTGATCAAGCTCGCCGACCGTCTTCACAACATGCGCACGCTCGCGGCGATGCCTAAGCAAAAGCAGATGGAGAAAGCGCGCGAGACGCTCGAGATCTACGCGCCCCTGGCCCACCGCCTCGGAATCCACGCGATCAAGTGGGAGCTGGAGGACCTGGCCTTCCAGCGCCTCCACCCGCGCAAGTACGACGAGATCAAAAAGCTCGTCGCCCAGCAGCGCACCGAGCGCGAGAGCTATGTCTCGGAGGCCGGCGCCTTTTTGGCGGGCGAGCTCGCGGAGGTCGGCATCGAGGCGGAGATCTCCGGCCGGGCCAAGCACTTCTACTCGATCTACTCGAAGATGACCAAGAAGGGCCGCGAGTTCAACGAGATCTACGACCTGACCGCGATGCGGGTGATCGTCGGCTCCGTCAAGGACTGCTACGGGGCGATCGGGATCATCCACTCGATCTGGAAGCCGCTTCCCGGCCGCTTCAAGGACTTCATCGCCACACCCAAGCTGAACCTCTACCAGGCGCTGCACACGACGGTGATCGGGCCCGAAGGCCGCCCGCTCGAGATCCAGATCCGCACCCCGGACATGCACCGCATCGCCGAGTACGGGATCGCCGGCCACGTGCTCTACAAGGAGACTCCGGGAGGCGGGCGCGGCAGGGGGAAGGGCAAGGGCGATCCGGCCAGGGACAAGATGACGTGGCTCCGGCAGCTTTTGGAAGTGGATGGCGACCAGGAGCCCGCCGAGTTCCTGGAGTCGCTCAAGGTCGATCTGTTCGAGGACGAGGTCTTCGTCTTCACGCCGAAGGGCGAAGTCAAGAACCTCTCTGCCGGATCGACTCCGCTCGACTTCGCCTACGCCGTCCATACCGATGTCGGGCACCGCTGCGTCGGGGCGAAGGTCAACGGCAAGATCGTGCCGCTTCACTACCAGCTGAAGTCGGGTGACATAGTCGAGGTGTTGACCTCGAAGCAGGATCGGCAGCCCTCCCGCGATTGGCTCTCCGTGGTGCGGACCAGCCGCGCGCGCAACAAGATCCGCGCGGCGCTCACGCGCGAGCGCCGCGAGGACGCCGAGCGGCGCGGGCGCGGGGAGCTGCAGGACGCGCTGAAGAAGCAGGGGCTCCCGCCCCAGAAGATCGCCGGCTCTCCGCTCCTGGCTGATGTGATCCGGGAGATGGGGTTCCGCAAGGGCGATGACTTCTACGTGGCGCTGGGCGGCGGCAAGATCTCTGCCCGCACGATCGTCAACAAGATCATGCAGCGCCTGAAGTCGGGCGAAGCGGTCGCGGGGGACGAAACGGAATCCAGGCTCGCGGCGGTGCTCGAAGGTCGCGACGAGCGCCAGCGCCGCACCCAGGAGGCCTCGAACTACGGCATCCGGGTCCAGGGCATCGAGGACGTCATGGTCCGGCTCGCCAAGTGCTGCCGGCCCGTGCCAGGCGATCAGATCGTCGGCTACGTGTCGCTGGGACGGGGGATCACGATCCACCGCGAGGATTGCTCGAACGTCAAGGCCCTGATGCGAGCTCCCGAGCGGTTCACGGATGTCGCCTGGGACGGCGACAACGAGGCTTCCTACCGCGTCGAGCTGGAGATCGACGCCTGGGACCGGGCGCGCCTCCTCGAGGACCTCTCTCGCACCTTCTCCGAGACCGGCGTCAACATCATCGAGGCAGCATGCTCGACGAAGCACCCGATGGTCAAGAACCGGTTCGTGGTCGAGGTCGGCGACTCCGAGCAGCTGCGCCAGTGCGTTTCGCGCCTGCGCCACGTCGATGGCGTCTTCGACGCCTACCGCGTCACCCCGACCGCGTAGCCGGTGCCGCGGCCACCGGTCAGCGTGGTCGTCCCGTTCCGGGGCGACGATCGGGCCGCCGCACGGCTCGGTTCCAGCCTGGAGAAACTTGAGCTGGGGGCAGGCGACGAATTGATCGTCGTCGATAACTCCGACAAGGACGCGGCGCGCTTCCTTTTTCAACCGGGAGGAAGGCTGGAAAGGCGGCGTGTGCTGCCAGCCACTGGCGAGCGCTCGTCCTACCACGCTCGGAACGTCGGGGCTGGCGAGGCCACGGGGGAGTGGATCGTGTTCACGGACGCCGATTGCGTGCCCGACCCCGGCCTCCTCGATGCGTACTTCAGCCCGATGCCCGGCCGGCAGGTTGGGGCCCTCGCGGGTTTTGTCACCACGGATCCCGGCCAGAGCCATTTCCTGGCGCGCTACGTGAGCGATCGTGGCTTTCTCGACCAAGACGCCGGCGTGCACACCGCCGGTGATGCGGCGGCGACGGCGAATCTCGTGGTTCGGCGCCAGGCCTTCGAGACGCTGGACGGGTTCACCGAGGGCATCCGCTCCGGCGGCGACGTCGACTTCTGTCGCCGACTGATCGCGGCCGGCTATGAGATCGAGCGCAGGCCAAGCGCCTGCGTTCGCCACCTGCATCGTGAATCGCTGCGGGACCTGATGGAGTCGATCGCCCGGTACGCAGCGGGCGCCCGCTGGCTCAATGAGCGCTATCCGGGTACGGCTCCCGCCTGGCCGCTGGTCCCCGGGCTGGTTCACTGCACCCGGGACATCGCCGCCGACCTGGCGCGGCGCCGCTTCGAGCACGCGGCGTTCCGCGGCATCGACGCCCTAGGGCTGTTCGCCCACACAATCGGCTACCGGCAGTCGAACTCCGCGCGTTGATCGCCCCACCGCATGGCCTGCCACCGGTTGCGGTTGATCGCGCCTGACGCGGCTTCGAGCAACCGCGGGTCAGGTCATTGGAGCTCGGCGCGGATGCGGGCCGCTATCGCTGCCGCCTGCTCGTCCGACTCGTAGGTCGTGCGCGGCCAGAAGAATCCGCGCAGGCCGTCCTTGCGCACCCTCGGGACCACATGAATGTGCAAATGCGGGACCGATTGCGAGACGACGTTGTTGATCGCAACGAAGCTGCCCTGCGCGCCCATGGCGTCGCGTACAGCGATGCTCAGCCGCTGCGCGTTTTCAAACATTGGCGTCAGCAGTTCCCTCGGCAGGTCCCATAGCGCCTCATGATGGGACCGGGGGACGAGCAGCGTGTGACCGTGAAACAACGGCCGCACATCGAGAAAGGCGAGGCAGTCGTCGTCCTCGAGAACCAGGTGGGCAGCCTCCTCTTCAGCGACGACCCGGCAGAACAGGCAGTCGACCCCCGGCAGCGCGGTTTGATCAGGCAACGACCATCAGGGCACCGGGGTCGATTCCCAGCTCGAGCGTCGTACCCGTGCCGACGTAGTCCCCATCCACCTGGATCGGAAAGGGCACCGCTTCGCCGTTGGCATCCACGCTGACGGAATCCACGCGCGCCTCGGTCAGGCCCGAGTAGTCGACGATCTGCCGGTGCTCGCTGGCGGGGAACCGCCGCGAGTCCGCCAGGCACCGTGCCATCACCGTCGGCATATCGATCAGAGCCGCGCGCTTCAGCATCGCCACGGAAAGCAACCCGTCGTCGAGGGCGGTCCCCTCGCAGACGCGCACCGCGCGTTCGCCGAAGTAGGTGTAGGGATCGGAGTTCTGCGCGATCGCGGTGACGCCCTCGATCTCGCCGCGCTCGGAACGCAACCGCAGGCGAGCTGGCGACCCCATCAGGTAATGGCGGGTAAAGCCGGAGATCCCGGCCCAGGTGTAGTAC
>JALZKA010000143.1 GCA_030859475.1 Actinomycetota bacterium | reverse complement strand
CCGTCATGGGCTGGTCGCGGCCGGGCGACATGGGCTTTGACATCGTCCACTTCAACCTGCACAAGTCGTTTTCGCAGCCGCACGGGGGTGGCGGCCCGGGCGCGGGGCCGATCTCCGTATCCGACCGGATCGCCCCCTATCTGCCGGTTCCCAGGATCGTCCGGCACGAAGGCTCGAATGGCGCTCGGCCGCGATTCGACCTCGATCACGAGGGCCAAAAATCGATCGGCCGGCTGCGCGGTTTCCAGGGCAACTTCGGGGTTTTCGTGCGCTCGTACGCGTACATCTCGTCACTCGGCGGGGACGGGCTCAAAGAGGCGTCCGAGACCGCCGTCTTGAATGCGAACTACCTGCTGGCGAAGCTCAAGGAGGGACGGGCCGGCAAGCATCTGCCGCCGGCATTCGGGGAGCGCTGCATGCACGAGTTCGTCCTGACCGGAGAGCCCGCCAGGCGCGAGCTCCAGGTAAAGACGCTGGATCTCGCGAAGCGCCTGCTGGACTTCGGCTTTCATCCTCCGACGATCTATTTCCCGCTCTTGGTCGAGGAGGCGCTGATGTTCGAACCGACGGAAACCGAGACCCGCGAGTCACTCGACGAGCTGGCCGCTGCGATCGACCGGATTCTCGCCGAGGCGGAGGAGGATCCGGCGATCGTGCGAGAGGCGCCCTATACGACCCCGGTGCGCCGCCTGGACGAAGCGGCGGCAAGTCGCAGGCCTGTCGTCCGCCAGCCAGTGGACTGAGCGCCGGCGGCTTGCGTCGAGCGCGCTCCGATCGCGATCGAACGGATGCGCAGCATGTCCACCAGCTCGCTCGTGCGATGGAACGGATCGGCGATCACCGCGCCGTCTTCAAGGGAGATCGCCGCGCGGATCTGACCGCCTACTGACGCCACCAGCATCGGGCCGGCCGGCACCTGAGCGGAGTCAAGCCCCGCGACCGAGGCGATCCGGGGCAGGTCCTCGGGCCCGGACACGCGAATTACAATCTCCGCCGGTTCGGTGGGGGTGTGCGCGATGTGTGACATCAGATTAGTCCCTTCTCTCAGGTCGGCTTGACACCATCAAGATAGTAGGTCATACTCTGCCGTGTCAATGTCCTACAAGCAGCGATTGACCGACCTCCCGCGTGACGGCGTCACCGCCGCGATCGTCGCCGTCTTCGAACGGGCGATCGCCGCCGGCGAGCTTGCGCCGGGCGAGAAGCTGCCCCCCACGCGCGAGCTCGCCCAGCTTGCCTCCGTCAACCACCTCACCGCCGCGCGCGCTTACCGCCAGCTCGCGGAGCGGGGCCTGGTCGTGTCCAAGGTCGGCAGCGGCACCTTCGTCCGCACGACACCCGCCGTGCTCGGCAAAGGCGAGCGGGTGCGCGACTCAATCGCCTGGCAGCGCTACGCGTTGCCCGACCGGGAAGAAGGCTACGGCGACCGTGTCCTGGCCGAGATGATGGACCATGTCCACATCGACGGCTTGTTGGCCCTGTCGGCCGGCTATCCCTCGGAGCGGATCTTCCCGGTGGAGCTGATCCGGGACCTCACGGCCGAGGTCATCCGGGACAACACGGCCCGTGCGCTTCAGTACTCGGATGTACGCGGGATCGGCGAGCTTGCCCAGCGGGTCGCCGACCTGTCCGCCACGCGCGGCGCGCCGGAGGATCCCGACGACATCGTCATCACCAGCGGCGCGACCCAGGGGGTGTCCCTGGCGATGCGGGCGATCCTCGAGCCCGGCGACGTCGTCGCCTGCGAGGACCCAAGCTTCATGTGCGTGATCAGAGCGATCCGGGCGGCGGGCGCACAGGTGATGCCGGTGCCGGTCGACCGTGATGGCCTCGACATCGATGCCTTGGAGGCGCTGCTCACTCGGATGGAGATCAAGGCGATCGCGCTACAGCCGAGGCTCCACAACCCAACCGGTACCGACCTGTCGGCCGAGCGGCGCGCCCGGCTCTTGGATCTGGCGCGCCTGCATGGCCTTTTCATCGTCGAAGACGGGGTCTACGGCGAGCTCCGGATGGAGGGCGAACCCGTGCCTTCGCTGCGCGCCGAGGCGCCGGCGAACGTGATTTATGCCGACTCCCTCTCGAAGACGATCGGAGGTGGCTTTCGCGCCGGGTGGGTCGCCGCCAGCGGCCCGGTCCTGGAGCGGATCGTGGCCGAGAAGCGCTCAGATGACATCCACTCACCCGTCCTGACGCAGCTCGTCACCGCGAGCTACCTCGCATCCGGCGCTCACGCCTCGCAGGTTGAACGCGCGCTCGCCCACTACCGGCGGGGACGGGACGCGGCGCTGGAGGCGATCGACAAGCATCTCGGTCAGATCGCGTCCTACGACGTCCCTCGCGGCGGTGGCCACGTCTGGGTCAGGCTCGATTCCGGGGCGTCGGAGCAGGACCTGGTCGACGAGGCGCGTCGCCAAGGCGTCGCCTTCGTCCCCGGAAGCGCGATGCGGAGCGAGCGTTCACCGGACCTCTCGCTACGGCTCTCCTTCGGGTACCTCGATCCGCCGGAGCTCGAGGAGGGCGTCCGTCGGATCGGAGCGGCGCTGCGCGCCGTCTCCGCTCGCCGTCCGCCGCGGGCGGCAACCCCGGTCTGACGGGCTCATGCCTTACCGGACGGCAGCTCCTGCTGCAACTCCAGCACCGGGGCGAAGAGGTCACCGTCCCTGTCGATCCGCTGGAGCACGTCAGCGGCCTCGAACGCCAGCTCCGCGTCGCCCTCGGCCCCGGCTGCGACCTCCTCCCAAGTGATCGGCGTCGAGATCGTGGGCCGCTCGCGGGCGCGCAGCGAGTAGACGGCAATCGTCGTCTTCGACCGGGTGTTCTGGCTCCAGTCGACCAGCACCTTGCCGACGCGGAGGCTCTTGGTCATCTTCGACACGACCAGCGCCGGCTCCGCGCGCTCCAGCGCCTGGGCGACCGCTTGCGCAAATGGCTTCGATTGGTCATAGGTGGTGGCGCCGTTCAGCGGCACGTAGACCTGGATGCCCTTCGATCCGGACGTCTTCGCGAAGCACTCCAGTCCGATTCCCGCGAACATCTCCCGAACCCGCTGGGCCACGAGGCAGCACTCCCGAAGCCCCGCCGGCGGGCCTGGATCGAGGTCGAACACCAGCGTGGTCGGGCAGTCCATCGCGTCCACCTTGGAAAGCGAGGGATGCAGCTCAAGCGCCGCCATCTGCGCGAGCCAAACCAGCGTCGGCCGCTCATCGCAGACGACGAAGTCAATGATTCCGACGCGGTCCATGCCGACCGGTTCGCTTCGCACCCACTCGGGCGCCCCCGTGGGAATCCGTTTCTCGAAGAAGCGCTGGCCGTTGACGCCGTTCGGGCAGCGCACGCGCGTCAAAGGCCGGTCAGCGAGATGAGGGATCAGGGTGGGGGCGATGCGAGCGTAGTAGTCGATCGTCTCGCCCTTGGTGGTCTTCGACTTGGGCCAGAAGACCTTGTCGAGGTTCGAGATCGAGATCTCGCGCCCATCGACCTCGATCACCGTCCGTTGGCTCAACGACGCCAGGGATCGGCTTCACCCATCGGGTTCCGCCTCACTTGGTCGCGCTTTTCGCCCGTGATTTCTTTGCTGCGGCGGGCTTCTTGGCCGACGACTTCTTCGCCGGCGACTTGGCCTTCGCCTTTGTCGATCCGGAAGCAAGGGGCTCCGACTTGACGGCCGCCAGGCTTTCCTCCAGGGCCGCCATCAGGTCAGGTGCGCGGGTGGGCTTGGGCGCCTCGGACTCCACCTCGATCACTTCGCCCTTCGACTTGCGCTCGATCAGCGCCATCAGCTTCTGGCGGTACTGATCCTCATAAGCGGCCGGATCGAACTCGCCTGAAAGGGAGTCGATCAACTGCTTTGCCATGTCGACCTCGGCCTTGCGGGGTTTCTCGTTCGCTACCTCGTCGAGGACCTCGGCGATCTCGTCGGTGGAAACGACCTCGTCCGCGAAGCGCATCGTGGCCATCGTCAGCACGTTCCCCATCGGCCTGATCGCTGCCAGGTTTTCCTTGTTGCGCAGGACGAAACGGGCGATCGCCACCTTGCCCTGCTCGTTCATCGCCTTGGTCAGCAGGGCATACGCCTTCTCGGCTCCCTTGTCGGGGCCCAGGTAGTAGGGGTGATCGAAATAGATCGGGTCGATCTGGTCGAGGTCGACGAAGTCGTGGATCTCGATCGCACGGCTCTTTAAGGGGTCGACCTCTTCGAAGTCTTCCTTGGTCATCATCACGTACTGC
>JALZKA010000061.1:7420-12166 GCA_030859475.1 Actinomycetota bacterium | reverse complement strand
GCCCACGACCGGCCGGATCTCGCCCCAGCCGGCAGCGAGGCCGCCCTCGAAGAGGATCAGGACGAGGCCGATCGTGCCGAGCGTGCGGGTCAGCTCCGCATCCACGAATTCGATGCCGCCGATTCCGTCCGACCCGGCGAGCATCCCCAGGGCCAGGAACAGGAGCAGGCCCGGGACCCGGACCCGGTCAGCCACCTTTGCCGCCGCGAGCCCGGCGGCCATCAGCAGGCCGGCGATCAGGAGGAGCTGTGCGTCGGACATTGCTACGTCACCTCGTCGGCGGCCGCCAGGCGCGCCTCGATCTCCTCGGCCGAGTCCGGGTCGATCCCCGGCCCGTGCGCGAGTCGGTAGACCCAAGTCAGCGAAGCGGCCAGGAGTCCGGCCGCCATCATGAACCCGATCTCCACCCGCCGCGGCTCGTCGGCGACGAGTGGCAGCAGGCACCAGGCAAGAAAGAATGCGGCGCTGAACGCCCAGCATCGGGCCGCCTCGGAGGCGGCGCCGCGGGCCAGCGTCGCCTGGCTCAAGGTCGTGGCGGTCAGGTAGAAGCCCATGCCGACGGCGACAAGAGCCAGGCCCAGGCGGTCATAGGAGAAGCGGTCACCGAAGGCGACATGCATCAGGCTCGGACCGATGGCGACCACGATCGCGGTCACGAGTGTCGCGAAGGCCGCGACCGTGATCAGGGTCAGGCGGACCGAGTGGCGAAACTCATCTTCGCCCGACGGACCGGCCACCCGCATCCGGGTCAGGTGGGGAAGCAGGCTGGTCGCGACGCCTTGGAAGATCAGGACTGGGGCTCGCGCCACCATCAGCATGTTGAAGATGAACCCCGCGGCAGCCGCATCGTCGAACGCCCGAACCAACAGCGGTCCGGCGTTCAGGAAGGCCTGCTCGCCCAGCATCACGACCAGGACGGCCCCCGCGAAGCCACCTCCGGCCCGAGCGCTCATCGGCGTAGGAGATTCCCGCTCATCACCGTGGCCCGGGCGGAGCGCGAGAAGCGCAAGCGGACCTACGACCAGGCTCACCATCGGGGCGGCGGCAACTCCCAGCGCGATCGCCGACTGGCCCTCTGAGATCCCCAGCGCTACGGCCAGGGCGAAGGCCGCGCGTGCGGCCGATTCGCAGACGAGGAGCAGGGCGAGCAGCGTGAAGCGCCGTGAACCGGCCAGCGCTCCGCGTGTGTAGAACGACATTCCGAAGGCGACGATCGAAAAGACGAGAATCCAGTAGAGGGTCTCCGAGCCGGAGAGCAGGCTGTCCTGGAGCTGCGAACGGAAAGCCAGGGCGACGGCGGCCAGGAGGAGGGCGATGCCGAGCTGGATCGCCGCTCCAATGCGTAGGGCGCTCCCGACCTCCTCACCACGGGCGCGCCTGAGTGCGATTGATCGAGTAAGCAGCTGCTCGACAGGCCGGTGGGCGATGGAGATCGTTACGAAAGTCGCGGACCACAGCACCACGATCTCGCCATATGCCGTGGCGTCGAGGTTGTGCGAGGCCAGCGAGAAGAACAGGTAGGTGAGAAGGCCCGCGACCCCGACGCCGCCCGAGAGCAGGCTGGCCGTGCGGCCGAAGCGGCGGGTTTCGTCTCCTGGCCGTCCCTGGTTCATTCCGGCACGGTACCGAGCCATGGCTGATTGACTTGTCAGTCAGCCACTTTGCGTACCATTCATGAGCGATGGCTGGCGAGCTGACCGAACAGGATCTGCTTCACCTGAAGCGGACGCTGGAGCTGGCCGAGGGTGGGCGCGGCCGAGTCTCACCGAATCCGCTCGTCGGCGCCGTGATCGCGCGCGGCGCTGAGAGTCTTGGCGAGGGATTCCATGCCGAGCTTGGCGGCCTGCACGCGGAGCGCGTTGCCCTGGCAGACGCGCGCGATCGCGGGCACGATCCCGCCGGCGCCACGGCGTATGTGTCGCTGGAGCCGTGCGCGCACGAGGGGCGCCAGCCACCCTGCACCGACGCCTTGATCGAGGCCAAGGTGGCGCGCGTCGTCTACCTGGCCGACGATCCTTCCGAGAAGGCGTCCGGCCGCGGGCCAGGCATCCTTCGCGACGCGGGGATCGATGTCGAGCTGGCGAACTCGTCAGCGGCTGCGGCCGCCCGCCTCCAAAACCAGCCGTTCCGCAAGCACGCGCGCACAGGCCGTCCGCTTGTTGTCTTCAAGTCCGCCGTGACGCTAGATGGCCGCACCGCCACGGGCGCCGGTGATTCGCAATGGATCTCCGGCCCGGAGAGCCGGGCTCTCGTCCACGCGTGGCGCGCCGACGCCGATGCGGTTGCCGTCGGCATCGGCACGGCCCTTGCCGACGACCCCTTGCTCACGGCACGCGACGTCGCGGCGGCGCCTGTACGGCAGCCGCTGAGAGTCGTGTTCGACTCGCACGCCCGGCTGCGAGAGGATTCCGCTTTGGTCGCATCGCAGTCCGAGGCGCCGGTGCTGATAATCGCCGGAACCGATGCGCCCCGCGAGCGCCTGACGACGCTTCGCGAGGCGGGAGTCGATGTCTTCGTCGCCGATGGTCGTGGCGCGGAGGCCGTCAGCGCGGCGCTCGCCGAGCTGGGCCGCCGGGGGATCACGTCACTCTTGCTCGAAGGCGGTGCCCGATTGGCCGGCTCGTTCCAGGACGCGGGCGAGATCGACGAGCTGCGCCTGTTCGTCGCTCCGATACTGGTGGGCGGGGAGGACGCCAGGCCATTGTTGACCGGGAGCGGCGCCGGGTCGATCGCGCAGGCGCGGCGGGCCCTCGCGGTCGAGTACGAGCGAGTCGGCGACGACGTCATGATCCGGGCGCGGATCAAGGAGTGGTGAGCGGACAGGTGCGGTGATGTTCACGGGAATCGTCAAGGAGATCGGACGGGTCGAGCAGGCTGAGCGCACCGATGCCGGTGCTCGGCTTCGCATCGCGGCAGGCTTCGCCGGCGAACTTGCGCTTGGCGACTCGGTTGCGGTCAGCGGCGTCTGCCTGACCGCGGCGGCGATCGATGGGGACTCCTTCGAGGCCGATGTGATGAACCAAACGCTCGAACTGACCACCCTGGGTTCCCTCAGCTCCGGCGACACGGTCAACCTGGAGCCCCCGTTGCGGGCGGGCGAGCCGCTGGGTGGCCACCTCGTCCAGGGTCACGTGGATAGCGTTGCGAGCGTTCACTCGGTCACCGAGGACGGCTTTGCGCGCAGGGTTCGGGTGATACTGGCTCGCGAGCATCAGCCGCTGGTCGTCGAACACGGATCGGTGACCCTTGACGGCACCAGCCTCACGGTCGCGAACCTGACCGAGGATGGCTTCGAGGTCTCGCTGATCCCGGAGACACTGGAGCGCACGACGCTTGGCGGGCTCGAGGCCGGGTCTGACCTAAACCTGGAACTCGATGTGATCGCTCGCTACGTCGAGCGGCTTCTAGGCTTCAATCAGAAGGGCGGCAACTGATGGCAGAAACCACCAAGAGCGATTTCGCCACAATCGAGCACGCGATCGACGAGATCCGCGCGGGCCGGATGGTCGTCGTTTGCGACGACGAGGATCGCGAGAACGAGGGCGACCTGACGCTTGCCGCCCAGTTCGCAACGCCCGAGGCGATCAACTTCATGGCCAAGCATGGCCGCGGCCTGATCTGTCTGGCACTGACCCCGGAACGCTGCGACGAGCTGGGCCTTGACCTGATGGCGGCCAAGAACGAGACGCCGCTACAGACCGCCTTCACCGTCGCGATCGAGGCCCGCGAGGGGGTCACCACCGGGATCTCCGCCGCAGATCGAGCACACACCATCCAGGTCGCCGTCGATCCGGAATCACGGCCGCACGACCTTGTCCAGCCGGGACACGTGTTCCCTCTCAAGGCCAAGTCCGGTGGCGTGCTGGAGCGAACGGGCCAGACCGAGGCTGCCGTCGACCTCGCCCGCTTGGCGGGCCTCAACCCGGCGGGCGTGATCTGCGAGATCATGAACGAGGACGGGACCATGGCGCGGGTCCCGGACCTGATCCCCTACTGCCGCGAGCACGGGTTGACGATGATCACGGTCGCCGACCTGATCGCCTACCGCCGCCGCAACGACAAGCTGGTCGAACGCGTGGTCGATACCGGCCTGCCAACCGCATTCGGGGAGTTCACCGCCGTCGGCTACCGCTCGCTGGTCGACGAGAAGCATCACGTCGCGATGGTCAAGGGGGAGGTGGACGGCGCCGAATACGTGCTCGTCCGCGTCCACTCGGAATGTCTGACCGGCGACGTCTTTCACTCGCTGCGCTGCGACTGCGGCGAACAGCTCGAGGCCGCGCTGGCCATGATCGAAGAGGAGGGAAAGGGCGTTCTCCTCTACCTCTCCCAGGAGGGTCGCGGGATCGGGCTGCTGAACAAGCTGCGCGCATACAAGCTTCAAGAAGACGGATTGGACACCGTCGACGCGAACCTCAAGCTGGGGCTCCCGGCCGATCTGCGCGACTACGGAATCGGTGCCCAGATCCTGGTTGACCTGGGATTGACGTCGATCCGGATCTTGACCAACAACCCGAAGAAGATCCGCGGCCTCGAGGGCTACGGGCTGTCGGTAACCGAGCAGGTGCCGATTCGACCGGCTCCGAACAAGCACAACGAGGCATACCTGAACGCCAAGCGCGACAAGCTCGGCCACATCCTCCACCACCAGGGCCTGCCGCTGGACGAGGAGATGATCTCCGAAGAGCATCGCCGTGACGAAGCGCGGGAGGAGCGGGACCGTGGGTGAGTTGCCCGGCTCTGCGA
>JALZKA010000061.1:0-7410 GCA_030859475.1 Actinomycetota bacterium | reverse complement strand
CCTACGCGATCTGCGTCGCCACCTTCTACGAGGACCTGGCGGAGCGCTTGGTGAACGGCGCGGTGGAGGGCTTTGGCGATGCCGGGGTGTCCGTCGCCTCGATCGAGACCTTCGAGGTTCCGGGCGCCTTCGAGCTCCCGTTCGCGGCCAAGGTGTGTGCGGAGTCCGGGCGCTTTGCCGGTATCGCCTGCCTGGGGGTCGTGATCCGGGGCGAGACGGACCACTATGACTTCGTTTGCGGGGAGGCCGCCCGCGGCATTCAGCAGGTGCAGCTCGAGTCGGGGGTCCCGTGCGCCTTCGGAGTGATCACCTGCGACACCCTTGAGCAGGCCGAGGCGCGCGCCGGAGGGGGCAAGCGGGATCAGGGCCGGCACGCGGCTGAGGCGGTCCTGCGCTCCGCGGAGATCGCGCGGGCGCTGGCCCCGTAGCCCGCTACCATCCTGCGTCGCGATGGCCAAGGTCTGTCACCACTGCGGCAAGGGTCCCTCGTTCGGGAACTCCCGCAGCCACTCGATGGTCGCCACCCGGCGGCGCTTCGATCCGAACCTTCAGAAGGTCCGCGTCGACGACGGCGGCCGGCCCCGGCGGGTGTACGTCTGCACCCGCTGCCTGAAGGCCGGCAAGGTCCTAAAGCACGCCTAGATGAGCGAGGCGCCCAGCGCCCATGGCTGACCCTTCGATTGAGCGCTTCCGGAGCGTCGCCGCCGTCGCCTACGCGCATCTGGAGGCGCGTCGTCAGGAAATCAACGACCTGAACGTCTTCCCGGTCGCCGACGGTGACACCGGCGACAACATGGCGCTCACCCTGCGGCACGTGATCGAGGAGCTCGACCGCCTGGAGGGGGAGGCCGTCGACGGCGATCCCAAGCGACCCCAGATCGTTCGCGCCGTCGCGAGGGCCGCGCTGATGGGAGCGCGAGGCAACTCGGGGGTGATCCTCTCGCAGATCATCCGCGGCGCCGCGGAGAAGCTGGCCACGCCACCCGGCCGGCTGATCGACCCCGAGTTGATCGAAGCGGCGCTTGGCAACGCGTCCGACGCCGCGTGGGCGTCCGTTCGAGATCCCGCCGAGGGGACCATGCTGACCGTCACAAGGGCGATGGCCGAGGCGGTGCGCGAGCGGCGAGCGCACTTCAGCTCCAACCACAGACTGGAGCAGGAAGCCAGCGACGACGAGCAGAACGCGCTCCTGGCGGAGATGCTCGCGGCGGCCCTTTTTGCGGGCGAGGAGGCCGTTCGCCACACACCGGAGCAGCTCGACGTCCTGGCGGAGGCGGGTGTCGTCGACGCTGGCGCACTCGGTCTCGTCGTGATCGTCCGCGGCGCTCTCGCCGCACTGGCCGGCGAGGAGGTCGAGCTGCCGGAGATCGAGCACTACGAGCCCGCGCAGCTCCTCGACGTGCACCACACGGAGTCCACCTACACCTACTGCACAAACTTCATCGTCACCGGCGAAGGCCTTGACGCGGACGCCGCGGTCCCGCTCCTCGAGGAGCTCGGCGACTCGGTTCTTGTCGTCGGCGACGAGGCCACGTTGAAGGTCCACGTCCACACCGACGACCCGGAGGCGGCGAAGGCTCTCTTTGCCGGCGAAGGCCGGATCGAGCGTGAGGACATCGCCGACATGCGCGAGCAGATCGCGGAGCGCCAAGCTCGCTTGCAGCCGGCGCGGACCGGTGTGGTCGCGGTCGCGAGCGGGGTTGGCATGCGGCGGATGTTCGAGGAGTTTGGCGCGGTGGTGGTTGACGGCGGGCCGACCCTCAATCCCGCCACGAATCAGCTGCTGGAAGGCATTTCCGCCGCAACCCCGGACGAGATCCTGATCCTTCCGAACTCGAAGAACGTCGTGATGGCGGCCGAGGAGGCCGCGCGTGTGTCCCCGAAGTCAGTGGAGGTCGTTCCGTCCCTTTCGCAGCAGGCCGGGCTGGCGGCGCTGGTCGAGCTCGATCCCGACGGGACCGGTGCCGACAACGCGGAGCGCCTCCGCGAGTGTCTGGAAAGCGTGCGGGTCGGCGGGGTGGCGCCCGCCGCGAAGGACGACGTCGACGGTCGTTTCGTCTGTGGTGATGCGGTCGGCTTCGAAGGCGAAGAGGTCGTGGCGTGGGGCGGCGCGGGCTCGACCCTCGCGACGACGCTCGCCCGCCTCGCCGAGGGCGCTGAGATCGTGACGATCATCGAGGGCGAGCGCCCCCCGATCGATCTCGACGACCTCGACGACCTGCTCGGCGGGCTTCCGGCTGAGATCGAGGTCGAGCGCCACCGCGGCGGCCAGCCCAACTGGTACTGGCTGATCGCGGCGCAGTAGGCCTGGCGGCGAAGGACCGGTATATCCACCAAGCGTCGTAGCCTGACCATCGTGGAGCCTCCCGCGGATACGGCCGGCCCGGGGCCGCCACCACGCGCGTTCGGGTCCGGGGATGAGCAAACCCTTGGGGCCTTGCGGGACCTTGCGCTGCGGGCCCCTCGTCGGCCAAGCCGGCTGAGAGCTCCGCTCCAGTCCCTGAGCGGGGTGGGTCCCAAGCTGGCTTCGCATGCGGCCCGGATCGGGATCGAGACGGTTGGCGACCTGCTCTGGCACGTGCCGCACGGCTACCGCGACCGCTCGCGGGTGCGCAAGCTCGGCGAGCTTCGCACCGGCGAGGAGGCGACCGTCCTGGTCGAGGTCCGCTCCGCGCGGGTGCGCCCGACACGGCGTCGCAACCTGCGCATCGTCGAGGCCAGCGTGGCCGATGACACCGGCGCCGCGAAGGCGGTGTGGTTCAACCAGGCCTACCTGGTCGAGCGCTTGCGGCCAGGGGCACGTCTGCTCCTTTCAGGCAAGCTCGATCGCTCGGGCTTCAGGGTCTCGGCCCACGAGCTGCTTCAGTCCGGATCCCTTTCGGGTCGCGGAATCCACACGGTCGGCCTGGTGCCGGTGCACTCCGTCACGGACGGGCTCAGCGCGGAGCGCGTTCGCGAGTGGGTGTGGGCCGCCCACTCATCCAGCCGGGACGCGCTCGAGCCGGTTCCGGCAGGGGTGCGATCGCGCCGACACTTTCCCGGCGTTGGCGATGCCCTGTTCGCGACCCACTTTCCAGATACCGCGGCGGCGGCGGCAAAGGCGCGCGATCGGCTCGCGTTCGAGGAGCTTTACCTGCACCAGGTCGCGTTGGCGGTCAGGCGCCGCACCCGGCGCGAGGCTCGCCCCGCGATCACGCTCGATCCACCGGGGGAGGTGACCCGAGCCTGGCTCGGCTCGCTGCCGTTCGTGTTGACCGACGGCCAGCGCCGGGCGTGCGAGGAAATCGACTCGGACCTGGGCTCGGGCCGGCCGATGCAGCGCCTGCTGATGGGCGAAGTCGGGTCCGGTAAGACGGTGGTGGCTCTGTACGCGATGCTTCGGGCGATCGAGTCCGGGCACCAAGCGGCTCTGATGGCGCCCACGGAAACGCTTGCGGAGCAGCACGCGCACACCCTGGATGCGCTCTTGGGCGCCGCTTCCATTCCATTTACCCTCTTGACCGGATCGACCAGGGCCACCGGACGGAGGGAGGCTCTGGGCAAGCTGGCGGCCGGCGAGCTCTCCCTGATCGTCGGCACCCATGCGTTGATCGAGCCCGAGGTCGCCTTTGCGCGTCTGGCGGTCTGCGTCGTCGACGAGCAGCACCGCTTCGGCGTGCGGCAGCGAGCGGCCCTGGACGCCAAAGGCCCGGAGCTCGATCCTGGCGCAGGGAGCGGTCGCGCTGCGCCCCACGTGCTTCACATGACCGCGACGCCGATTCCACGGACCCTGTCGCTGACCGCGTACGGCGACCTCGATTCAACCAGCTTGCGCGAGCTCCCGGCTGGCCGCAAGCCGGTTAAGACGTGGGTGGTGGGCGAGGAGCGCCGCGCCGGAGCGTACGAGTTCGTGCGCGAGCGGCTGCGCGAAGGTAGGCAGGCGTTCTTCGTCTGCCCGCTCGTCGAGGGCTCGGAGAAGGTGGAGGCCAAAGCCGCAGCTGAAGAGGCGGCACGCTTGACCGCCGGCGAGCTCAGGGACTTCGGGGTGGCGCTTCTGCACGGCCAGATGGCAGCGAGGGACAAGGCGGCGGCGATGGAGCGCTTCGCCTCGGGCGAGGCACACGTCCTGGTTGCAACCAGCGTCATCGAGGTCGGTATCGATGTGCCCAACGCGACCGTGATGGTCGTCGAAGGCGCGGAGCGCTTTGGGCTGTCGCAACTTCACCAGCTCCGCGGCCGGGTGGGGCGGGGCGGCCACGAGTCGTATTGCATCTTGTTCGGCGATCCCGCATCGGACACCGCAAGGCGGCGGCTGGAAGCGATCGCGATTGAGCGCGACGGCTTCAAGCTCGCCGAGGTCGACTTGGCGCTGCGAGGAGAGGGCGAGATCCTCGGCACCCGGCAGAGTGGCCTGCCACAGTTCCGCGTTGCTTTGCTGCCGGACGACGCCGGGCTGCTGATCGACGCGCGGCGCGAGGTGTTGGCAATCACCTCGGAGCTGGGCCAGCAAGACGACCCGGCGGTGGCGCTCTTGCTGGAGGCGGCTCGTTCGCGATTCGGGGACGAGCGGCTCGAGGGGATTGCGGCTTGAGGGTGATCGCCGGCGAGTTTCGTGGTCGGCGCCTCGCGTCGCCGCCCACCGACGCGAATGTCCGGCCCACCTCTGACCGGGCACGGGAGGCACTGTTCTCGATTCTGGGCGACGTCGGTGGACTCGAGGTGCTGGACCTGTTCTGTGGCACGGCCGCCCTCGGCATCGAGGCACTGTCCCGTGGAGCTCGGCACGCGACCCTGGTGGACACCGATACCCGGACGGCCCTTCAGAATGTCGAGGGTCTCGGCCTTTCCGCGCGGGTGAAACTGGTGCGATCCGACGCGATCCGGTTCCTCGAGCGGTCGACAAAGCAGTACGAGCTGATCATCTGCGACCCGCCGTGGGAGGAAGCCGAGGCGCTCGGGCCGGCGCTCGTCGAGGTGCTGCCGGCCCGCCTGGCAAGGGGCGGACGGTTGGTCGTCGAGAGCGCCGGCAGGGCGCCGATCGCTCTCGATCTGATTGGCTGTCACCTCGAACGCGAGCGCCGCTACGGCGAGAGCCTTTTGAGGATCTGGAGAAACCAATGAGCGACGAGCGCAAGGAACGCGTGGCGATCTGCCCGGGCAGCTACGACCCGGTTACCAACGGCCACCTGGACATCCTGACCCGAACCTCCCGCGTATTCGACCGGGTAGTGGTCGGGGTGGTCGGGCAGTCGATGCGCAAGCAGAGCACCCTGTTCACGCCGGAGGAGCGCAAGGGCTTCATCGAGCGGGCGATGGCCGGGAACGGGGTCGAGAACCTCGAGGTCAAGGTGTTCTCGAACCTGCTGGTGGATTTTGCGCGGGAGTGTGGCGCGACGGCGATCGTGAAAGGGCTCCGGGCGATCTCCGACTTCGAGTATGAATTCGAGATGAACCAGCTGAACCGCAGAGCCGCCCCCGACATCGAGTCGGTCTATATCTTTGCTTCGGCCGAGTACAGCTTCATCCGGTCGACGGGCGTCAAGGAGATGGCGACCTTCGGGGGTGACATCGGCGACCTCGTGCCGGACGAGGTTGCGGCGGCCCTGACGGAGCGGATCAAGCGCTGAAGGCGAAAGCCTCGTGGGCAGGAGCTTGCAATTCGATGCCGAAACCACACCTCGCCACCCCGCCTGAGGCCTTTGCCCCCTAAGCTGTGCCAGCCAAATGGACGTTCTCGTACTCATAGACAAGCTCGATGACCTGATCCACAACGCGCGCCCGGTGCCGCTGACGGATCAGGTCCGCGTGGATCGCGAGGAGATCTACGACCTCCTCGACCAGATGCGCGCGACGATCCCCGAGGAGATCAAGCAGGCGCGCTGGATCGTCAAGGAGCGTCAGGAGATGCTGGCGGAAGCCAAGCGCGAGGCGGAGCGCATCGTCAAGGAGGCCCGCGATCAGCAGGCGCGGCTGATCTCGGACGAGGAGGTCTACAAGCAGGCCGAGCGCGCCGCCGAGGAGATCATCGAGGACGCCAGGGAGACCGAGCGTCAGATCCGACTCGGCGCCGAGGACTACGCCGACGAGATCCTGTCCACCCTCGAGGTGAACCTTCAGAAGTTCCTGGCCGCTGTCCAACGGGGGCGCGACAGGCTTGCGGGCCACGACGAGGAATTCGTCGAGGAGCACCAGTAGCGCGTTCGGCTGCGGACCGCCCGCGCCCTAATAGGTGGCGCGGATCACAGCGAGGTCGTCCGCTTCCCAGATCACTTCGCCGCCGCACCATTCCGCCTGCTCGGCCGCGGGCGAGGGCTTGTCGAAGCCGGCTTCGATCGGGGTCACCCGTCGTTCCGGCTCGACCTCGACCACGTCGGCGATCACCAGCGAGCGCGAGTGCTCCCGGACCCGGCGAAACAGGTCACGTTTGCCGCGGGCGTCCAGGTGGTGGATGCTGAGGACGGCGATCACAAGATCCCAGGGACCGTCGGGCAGGGGGTCTTCGATCCGCCCGAGCCGCAAGTCCTCCCAGCCGAGCTCGCGGGCCTTGAAGACCATTTCCGGGGACGAGTCAAGGCCGGTTATCCGCGCCTGGGGAAAGCGGTCGAGCAGCCGCTGGGTTGTCTCCGCGGTGCCGAAGCCAAGCTCCAGAATGCGCGCCGGCTCGAACGGGATCGCCGCGATCGCCGCTTCCTGAAGCTCGTCGTAGCGCGGGACCTCCGCGTGGATCGCCTCCAGGTAGGAGTCGGGATCCCAGCGGCCTTCAATCTCCTCTGCGGTCAAGCTAACGTCATCCCCTTGGCGGCGTCATTCAACACGATCGACCTCGATTCGCTCGGCCTGAGCCCGGGCCAGGGCGAACGCCTGGAGGTCGAGGTTCGCCCAGAGGGCCTCGAGCTGGGTGGTCAGTCATACGATTTCGGCGACGGCGACATCCTCGCCAGAGTCGACATCTCCCGCACCGTTTCGGGCTACGCGATGCGCCTTGGCTTCCAGGCCCGGCTCAGCGGTCCGTGCATGCGCTGTCTAGAGGCGGCGACGTTCCCGATCTCGGTGGACGCGCGTGAGGTCGACCAGCCCAGCACCGACGACGAGGAGCTGAACAGCCCCTATGTGACGGCAGGGGAGCTCGGCCTGGCGGCCTGGGCGCACGATGCGATCGCCCTCGCCCTTCCCGCGCAGCTCGTCTGCCGGAAGGACTGCGCCGGTCTGTGCCCCGAGTGCGGGATCTCACTGAACGGGGTGGAAGCAGGCACGCATGTTCATGAACCGGAGCCGGATCCCCGCTGGGCGGCGTTGAGGGAGCTAGATCAATGATTCCCAATCCGCTCACACCCGGATGACGCACGGGACGGAAGCGGAGTGTCGAGGAGCCCGATCGCCACGCATGGGTTCGATTCGGACTCACTCGACCCTCCGCTTCGCGGCAGGCAG
>JALZKA010000060.1:9012-12196 GCA_030859475.1 Actinomycetota bacterium | reverse complement strand
TCACCGAGCAGGTGCGCATGTTCCCCGGCCGCCGGGGTGCCGGCCGAATCTTCTACAACGAGGTGAAGATGTCCGGGCGCGTGCCGCAGGTCTGCTTGCTGTTCGGCCCGTCGGCCGCCGGGGGCGCCTACATACCCGCCTTCTGCGACGTGGTGATCATGCGGGAGGGGAATGCATCGATGTACCTGGGGTCGCCGCGGATGGCGGAGATGGTGATCGGCGAGAAGGTGACACTGGAGGAGATGGGCGGCGCGAAGATGCACACGGGGGTCTCCGGCTGCGGGCACTTCCTGGTGAAGACCGACGAGGACGCGATCGACACCGCCAAGCGCTACCTCTCCTACATGCCGACCAACTGGCGGGAGGAGCCGCCCGCGGAGCCGCCCGCGGAGCCGCGGTCCGATCGGCCCCCATCGGCGATCGTGCCGGCCGACGAGAAGACTGCGTTCGACGTCAAGGACCTGATCGCTGCCCTCACCGACGCCGATACATTCTGTGAGGTCCACTCGCGCTGGGCGAAGGAGTTGGTCGTCGGCTACGCGCGCCTGGACGGTCGCGCGATCGGGATCGTCGCCAACCAGCCGCGGCAGAAAGGGGGGGTCCTGTTCGTCGACTCGGCGGACAAGGCGGCGCGCTTCATCGCGACGTGCAACGCCTTCAACGTCCCGCTTCTGTTCCTGGCGGACGTTCCTGGCTTCATGATCGGCACCGACGTCGAGCGCCAAGGCATCATCCGCCACGGCGCGAAGATGATCTCCGCCGTCTCCGAGGCGACGGTGCCGAAGATCTCGGTGATCGTGCGCAAGGCCTACGGCGCCGGCCTGTACGCGATGGCCGGCCCGGCCTTCGAGCCGGATGCCACGATCGCTCTGCCGGGAGCGTCGATCGCCGTGATGGGCCCCGAGGCCGCCGTCAACGCTGTTTTCCTGAATCAGATCCAGGCGATCGCGGACGAGGCCGAGCGGGATGAGTTCATCCGCGTCAAGCGGGCCGAGTACGCGGCCGACATCGACATCCTCCACCTCGCCTCGGAGATGGTGATCGACGCGGTGATCGAGCCGGACGACCTGCGGGCCGAGGTGATCCGGCGCTTTGCCCTGGCCGAGAACCGCGATCGTTCCTTCACCGAGCGGCGCAACCCGATCACGCCGGCCTAGAGCGCCGTGGTCGGCGTCATCCTTGGCAGCGGCGCCGCCGGGCTTGACCTGGGCGACGGCGTCCTTGCGATCGACCGGCACGGCGACCCCTACCGCCTGCCGCACCTGGTCGACCATCGCGCGAACCTGGAGCGGCTGCGCGAAGCTCGATGCGATCGCGTGCTGGGCGTTTCGTCGGTGGGCGGCCTGCGACCCGACCTCGCGCCCGGGACGCTCATCGTCCCCGACGACTTCATTGCGCTTGACGTTCCGCCGATGACGACGCTGGCGGATCGGCGCGCCCACCGCGTTCCCGGCTTCGATCCAGCCTGGCGGGCGGAAGTCGTCGACGCCTTCGGCCGGCACGCTGCAGTTCGCGACGGCGGCACCTATTGGCAGGTGGCGGGGCCCCGGCTGGAGAGCGCCGCCGAGGTGCGCTTCATCGCCCCGCACGCCGAGGTGATCGGGATGACGGTCGCGTCCGAGTGCATCGTGGCCGGCGAGCTGGGAATTCCGTACGCGGCGATCTGCCTGGTCGACAACCTGGCCAACGGGGTCGCGGCCACCGAGCTGGAGCTGGCCGACGTGGAGGCGGGGCAGGCGCGCCATCGGGCGGATCTGGAGGACCTCTTGCGCCGAGCGCTGACAAACGCCCCATAGCGGGTCGTTTCTCGACACTCGGCGCAGGAGCACGACTACGCTGCCGCGATGGGAATCGCCGTCACCAACGCCACGCTCGACGGGGTCGAGGTGGGCCTTCGATGCGACGGAGAGCGGATCGTCGCGCTGGGCGAGGGCGTGATCCCCGAGCCCGGCGACGAGGTGATCGAGGGCGCCGGGCGGGCGCTGGTTCCGGGCTTCGTCAACGCCCACACCCACGCCGGGATGACCCTGTTTCGCGGCTACGCCGACGACCTGCCACTGATGGAGTGGCTCACCAGCCACATCTGGCCCGTCGAGAAGCGGATGACCGACGAGGACGTCTACTGGGGCACGCGCTTGGCCTGCGTAGAGATGGTCCGCACCGGCACGACCACGTTCTGGGACATGTACTGGCACGCCGAAGCGGCGGCCCGCGCGGTCGAAGACGCCGGCTTGCGGGCGATCACCGCGGCGCCTCTGATCGACGACTCCGATCCCGCCAAGTCCGAGCGGGCGTGCGCCGACGCCGAGCGCTCGATCGAGGCGATCGCCGCCGCCGGCGGGGCGCTGGCGAAGCCCGGTTTCGCCCCGCACGCGATCTACTCCGTGAGCGAGAAATCGCTGCGGCGCCTCGCCGAGCGCGCCCCGGAGCTCGGGGTTCCGATTCAGATCCATCTCTCGGAAACCGAGCAGGAGGTCGCGGATTGCATCCGCGACCATGGGATGCGTCCGGCGCAGTACCTGGACGAGTGCGGCCTCTTGGCTCCGGGGACGATCCTCGCCCACGGAGTCTGGCTGGACGAATCGGAGCTCGACCTGATCGCCGGCCGCGGCGCGACGGTCGTGACGAACCCGGTCGCCAACCTGAAGCTGGCGGTCGGCGGCCCGTTTCCATACCCGGCTGCCCGTAGCCGGGACGTCGCGATGGGGCTCGGCACCGACGGGCCCGGGTCCAACAACTCGCTCGACCTGGTCGATGACGTTAAGGTGTTCGCGCTGCTCCAGAAGAACGCCGCGCGCGATCCCGCGGCGGTCAATGCCGCTGAGGCCCTCGCGCTCGCTCGGGGCCAGCGCTCAGCCCTCCTGGACCGCCCGTCGCTTGCGGTTGGCACGGACGCCGACTTTCTGCTCGTGCGCACCCAAACCGCGGAGCTTGGGCTGGGGGCGCTCGACGCGGGCATCGTCTATGCGGCGTCCGGCGCGATCGTCGATGTGACGGTCGTCGCCGGTCGGGTTCTGATGCGGGACGGCAGGGTCCCCGCCGAGGCGGAGGTGGTGGCGCGGGCTCGTGAGCGTGCCGCGGGACTGGGGCTCAAGCGGAACGCGGCGTGACGGTGCGGCGGGACGAGGCGCGGGCCAGCGCGGTCTAGGCGTGGCTTTCCGCGAACGCCACGAACCAGTCCAGG
>JALZKA010000060.1:0-9002 GCA_030859475.1 Actinomycetota bacterium | reverse complement strand
GTCCAGGGCCGCGGGGTTGGCGAGCGAATCGCGGCTCGCCGCCTGCTCGACCGGGGTGCCCGTGAGGATGCGCTTCACCGGCACCTCGAGCACCTTGCCCGACAGGGTCCGAGGGACCTCGGCGATCGCATGAACCTCGTCGGGGACGTGCCGGGGCGAGCAGTCGGCGCGCACCTGGGCGGCGATGCGCGCCCTCAGTTTGTCCGTCAGCTCCGCTCCGGGCGGCAGCACCACGAACAGTGGCATCCAGCCTTCTGTCCCCTCGCGTGGGACGTCGACGACCAGCGCGTCGGTGATCTCGTCCAGGGCCAGGACGGCACGATAGATCTCGCTCGTCCCCATGCGGATGCCGCCGCGGTTAATCGTCGAATCGGAGCGTCCGTAGATCACCGCGGTGCCGCGCGACGTGATCTCGATCCAGTCGCCGTGGCGCCAGATCCCCGGATACATCTCGAAGTACGAGGAGCGGTATCGCTCGCCGTCCGGGTCGTTCCAGAAGCAGACCGGCATCGAGGGCATCGGCTCGGTGATGACGAGCTCGCCGACCTGGTCGACCAGGGAGTTGCCGTCTTCGTCGAAGGACTCGATCTTGCAGCCAAGGGACCGGGCCTGAAGCTCGCCGCGGTAGACGGGGAGGGTCGGGACGCCGCCGACGAACGCGGTGCAGACGTCGGTCCCGCCCGAGGTGGAGAAGAGCCAGGTATCGGCCCCGAGCTGGTCATAGACCCACTGAAAGCCCTCCGGCGATAGCGGCGATCCGGTCACGCCGACGGAGCGCAGGGACGAGAGGTCGCGCCCGGCGGCGGGCGCGATTCCGTCCTTCATGCAGCCGGAGACATAGGCGGCGCCGGTGCCGAAGCAGCTGATCCGAGCCCGTTCGGCCAGGTCCCACAGGACGCCCATGTCGGGCACGCCGGGGTTGCCGTCGTAGAGGACGATCGACGCTCTCGTCAGGAGCACCCCCGCCAGGAAGTTCCACATCATCCAGCCGGTGGTCGTGAACCAGAAAACGCGATCTCCCGGCTGCGCGTCGAGGTGCAGGTGGAGCTTCTTCAGCTGTTCCAGCAGGATGCCGCCGTGGCCTTGGACGATGGCCTTCGGGAGGCCGGTCGTCCCCGACGAGTAAAGGACCCAGAGCGGATGGTCGAAGGCGACGGGCTCGAAGGTCAACTCCGAGCCGGCGCCGGATGCGGTGAGCTCATCCCAGCTCAGCGCCTTGCCGAGGCGCGAGCGGTCGGGGGCCCGGTCGAGGTAGGGGACGAGGACGGTGCGCTCCAGGGTGGGCATCGCCGCCTCAAGCCCGGCGACGATGTCGAGGCGGTCGAAGTCCTTGCCGCCGTAGCGATAGCCGTCGACGCAAAACAGGACCTTGGGCTCGATCTGCGCGAAGCGGTCGATCACGGATCGCGCCCCGAAATCCGGCGAGCAGCTCGACCACGTCGCCCCGATCGACGCCGAGGCGAGAAAGGCGATCAGCGCCTCGGGGATGTTCGGCAGGTAGGCGACGACCCGGTCGCCGGGCGTGACCCCGAGCCCGCGCAGCCCCGCCGCCACCGCGGCGACCTGTGCGCGCAGGTCGCCCCAGCTCATGCTGTCCAGGTCACGCAGCTCGGATGCGGCCTGGAGAGCCATTTGATCAGGGTCGCGGTCGCGGAAGATGTGCTCGGCGTAGTTGAGCGCCGCCCTCGGGAACCATTCCGCGCCCGGCATCTCGCGCCGGCCCAGCACCGCCGTGGGCGGCGTGTGGCTCAGCACGTCGAAGTAGTCCCAGATCGACTGCCAGAAGTCGTCGAGGTTGTCGACGGACCATTGCCAGACGCGCGCGTAGTCACCACCGAAGTCGAGGTCGCGGTTCGCGGCGAGCCAGCGCTCGTACGCGGTCAGGTTCGACGCCTCGATCGTTGCCGCGGAGGGCTTCCAAAGCAACTTGCCCCTGCTGGCCGCGCCGGCTTCCATCGCGGCGGGTTCTATCAGCCGGGTGCGCTCGCGCCCGTGCGCGAGCGGGCGGCGTCGCGATCGATCGCACGGATCAGATCGAGGACGAAATCATGCGCGCGCTCCATCGAACGCTCGTCCAAGGCATCCGGTAGGTCCGCGGGGGTGTGGTAGCGGGCGGGGGCGATCGCTCCGGGCTCCAGGCAGGTGATCGCGGTCGCGCGCAGGCGATTGACGCGCGCTGCGAGCGCGTCGCTCGTGTATCCGTGGCGAATCGGCGCAGCGTCGTAGCGGTTCTCGCCCTCGCGGTCGGCTTCCGCGACCGCGTCGCACAGCTCGAGCAGGCGGCGATCCATCTCGAACGACACGGCGAGCCCTTCCGAGGCGACGTAGCGGATGTCGCCGGCGCCCACCGAGTCGATCGCGACGACGTAGGTGGTTGGCGGGTCGAGGCTCTTTCGGTGCGCCCGGGCGAACGAGCGCATGCCCTCCGATCCGCATTCTTCCCCTCCCGTCAGGACGATCCACACATCCAGGTTCGCGGCGGGCTTTAAGTCGAGCGCCTCCGCGACCGACATGGCGACGGCGACGCCGCTCGCGTTGTCGTTGGCGCCGGGCACGACGTCGGAGAGCTGGATGTCGACGAGCAGGAAGATCGACACCAGCAGCATCAGGGTGGGGGGGAGCTGAAGGAGAGCGATGCCGTCCGACTCGATGCCCACCATGCGCGCGCCCAGCATCGGCAACATGACGGCGACCGACCAGAAGACGAGGCGGGTATGGGGGAAGGGAAGGAAGCTGGTCAGGCTGTGGAGGCGCTCGGCGTTCTTCGGCTTGAAGATCATGCCGGTCTTGGCCGCGTCGTAGTGGGCGACCAGGAGCACCCGGGCGGGCGCGTCGGGCTTGGCGCCGGGGGAGACGACGTTCTGCGAGGCCCGCCGGAAAAACAGCGACCGCAGCAGATAGATCCGCGCGTTCAGATCCAGGTAGAGAGACGTGGCCGCGAACAGGACGAGCGCGAAGCCGACGACGGGCTCGGCAACCGCGACGAGGCTGCCGGCGAAAGCGATCGCCACGTGGGCAGCGATGACCAGCGGGGCCTGCGGGTGGACGTAGGTGGGCTCGACCCTGACCTTGCGTCCCGTGTCCGCGAGCCGCTTGGCGAGCATGTTCCCCGCGCGCCGTTCGGCGTCGGTGCCGGCGAGCCGTCCCTTGATGGCGCACAGGGAGCGCACCACCTCCATCCGGTCGACGCCCTTGACAGGACTCGCGCTGGGCGGCGCCGCTCGCTTGTCGCGCTGCCTGCGCCTGATGAGCCTCACGCGGGGATTATCGCGGGCGGGAGGGGCGTCGGCGCCGCGCGGTCAGCGCTTTGGGCCGATGTGCCGGTCCATCAGCGCCACCGAGTCGCGCTTTGAGACGGAGATTTCCCACCAGTTGCTTTGCCGGCACTCGACGCCGACTTTGCCGCAGTACTCCACGAACAAATCGCGAATCTGACCAGAGCGGTTCGAGAATGAGTAGCGCGTGTACCAGTAGGTGCGGTGAGGATGAACGGCTGGGTTCATAACCCGGCAGCCATCGGAATGAACCAAGCCTCGTAGAAACCGCCACGGGTACTGATCGATGATTTCGCGTTGCCAAGCGGTGAGGACGATGTCCCGTTTGTGCTTGAGCCCGGGTCCGTGCTGGGGAAACAGGCACGGCCAATGCTTCGAGTAGGCCGTGACGTTGTCGGCTTTGCAGGTGGTCATCGGGATCACCGTCACCTTGTTCATCGGAACGACCAGGGCCATTGCTGCAGCGCACTCGTCGATGATCACGGGGTATGCGCGATCGAGGGTGATCACGAGCCGCTTGACGCCCCGGCGGTGCGAGGCGATCGAGCCATCGCCAAGGTACATGCCCGCGAGATAGGCATATGCCGCATGAGTCAGTGCAGGAAACGGTCCGGCTGTCCCGCCACAGGCGATGCATGAGAAAGCTCGCTTGACGAAACCAGAACCAGGATCGTGGCCATGTAGCCATGCGCTGATCGCTGCCCGTGAAACGCCGGTCTGAGCCGAGATCTGGCTCTTGTTGAAACCGGCCTCGGCGAGCTGCCTTACCTCCGCGACTCGCTCAGCGGAATACACGTCCCCATGCGGCGGGTGGGATTCGAACCCACACGCTCTTGCGAGCACGGCTTTTTGAGAGCCGCGAGTCTTCCGTTCCTCCACCGCCGCTTGCGCCTCCCATTCTGGCAACCGTACGACGAAAAGCGTCACCCGTGTGAGACGAAGCGAGCCAACCATGCAACAACTTCGCCCCCGCTAGCCTCGGATCCATGTGCGGGCGCTACACCCTCGCCGACCCGGATCCGAAGCGCCTGCGGGTGCGCTTCGACATCTCAGATGGCTTCGAGCTGAACGAGGAGCCGCGCTTCAACATTGCCCCTACGGACCCCGTGCTGGCTGTCCGCGAGCTCGAGCACGGGCGCGACCTCGGCAAGCTGCGCTGGGGATTGATCCCCGGCAAGTGGGCAACCGAGCGCAAGGGTCCGCCGCTGATCAACGCGAAGGCCGAGACGCTGGCCACCCAGCCCGCATTCGCGGAGTCGTTTCGGCTCCGCCGCTGCCTGATCCCGGCCGACGGCTTTTACGAGTGGCGTCGCGACGAGCGCGGCAAGGTCCCGGTCTGGGTCCACCGTCCGGACCACGATCTGTTCGCGTTCGCCGGCGTTTGGGCCGAGTACCGGCCCCGGGGCGGAGAGCCGATCCACAGCTGTGCGATCGTCACGTGCAGCCCGAACGAGCTACTGCGGCCGATTCACGATCGCATGCCTGTGATCCTCGAGCCGAGCGTCGAGCCGGCGTGGTTGGACTCCGACGCCGACCCCGAGGAGCTCCTGAGGTTGCTGACACCCGCCCCAGAGGACGCGCTCGAAACGCGCGAGGTATCCGACCTGGTCTCGAACGTCCGCCAGGACGGGCCCGAACTGATCGAGCCGCGGGCTGAGACGACCCTATTTTGAGTCGGTCATGCGACGGCGACCAGGTAGCGGCATTCCTCATTGAGCCGGCAGCGCCCGTCCGGCGATTGCAAGGCCTCGAGCGCCTCAGTCACGACCGCGCGGACCCGCTCCTCGCCCACGTCGGCAGCGGCGTGCCGGAAGGGAGGGGCGGCTGTCATGCCACGCACGACGGTCGCCACGTCCTCGTACTCCTCTGTGAAGCGCAGGTAATCGGCTGCCACCACCGTCAGGCCCGCCTGCTCGGCCCATCCCTCGAGGACCCCTTGGTCGGAGGGCGACGGCTGAGCGGCTGACGACGCCGCGGCCTCCTCCGCCTGCTCAGTGGGCTCCTTCAGGGTCGAAAGCGTTGCAAAGACCCGCGTGGAGTCGCACGACTCGGGGTGGCCGAAGGTGGTGGTGGCGACGTGGCCACCGGGCCGGGTCACCCGTGCAGCCTCTCGCAGGGCTTTGACGGGATCCTCCGCGAGGAAGAACGAGTTGAACCCGGTCACGAGGTCGAACGAGTCGTCCTCCCACGGCAGACGTTCCATGCCGCCCACCCGGATGTCCGCGCCTAGCACGCGCGAGCGCGCAATCTCGGTGAACTCGGGCGTTGCATCGAGACCGGAGACGTCGGCGCCGCGGTCGGCCGCCAAGCGACAGAACCGGCCGGCTCCGCATCCGACGTCCAAGATCCTCGCGCCGTCAAGGGCCGGAACGAGGGAGAGGACGTGGCGATACACGGGCACGCCCCATCCGTTCCATCCCTCCATCACATCGGCCCAGTCCTGCGCTCCAGCGCTCCAGGCAGTGGGCTTTGCTTCCTCGGCGAGCGATGTCATCGGCTCTCCTTTCGTTGCTTGTGGGTCTTTGACTGGGCTTGTGCGAGCAGACAGCTTCCGGCGATTGCGACGGCCTCGGCCGCGCCGGCTGCCGAAACTCCGCGCGTGCGCAGCGCCCTGAAGCTCGGGAGGTCGCAGAGGGCGGAGACGAGCCGCACGGTGTGCGGCCTTGCCTCCCCCGGCCGGAGCGCCTCGCCGACAAACCTCGCCACCAGCGCGCGCTCCCGCTTCTCCCATTCGCGCATGCCCGGCAGCTGTCGTTCACGCGCATCCACCTCGAGGTGCGGCCCGCCGCGCTCGTAGTACGCGAAGAGCTCAGTGGCTACCCGGCGCAGGCGTTCCCGGAGGTCGGTGGCATCACCTACCACCTCGGCCGCCTGCTCCGGGCGAGGCGGGCGGGCGCGCTCCATAACCAGCGCGCCGCAGGCGGGAAGCAGTTCGTTCAGGGAAGGGAAGTGCTTGTAGACGGTGGCGACCGAGACATCAGCCTCCCGGGCGATGTCCTGGTACGAGGTGCCAAACACGCCGCGCTCCCCGTGCAGGCTCGCGGTCGCCTCGACGATCCGTTCGCGGGTCCGCTCACGAAGGACGGTCCTTCGGCTCATGTCATACTGGCGTGGAGTAATTAAATAGATAGTCTATCGGATTAATTGGCGGAACACAAGCAGGACTCGGCCGCTGGGTCTTGACCGCAATTTGCGGTTACGTACTGGAAGTCGGAGGATGCCCTTCGAGCGAGCGGCGAAGACGTCGAGGAAGAGCGGAAGCGGGCGGCGGAAACGCCCGGCTTGAGGCAGACGCCGCGCCGGCGACGCCCTACCTTGAGTTTTCCTCGTCCTCGTCCTGGTCGTGTTCGCCCGCGAGCCGGCCACCCTCGACCGGGCGCTCTTCCTCGACCTGCCATTCCTGATTGAAACCGATCATCGCGACGATCACCATCAGGATCTGAACGGGGATCAAGACCACGATCAGGAAGCCGACCACGTCCTCCGGCAGGATCGGCGAGTCGAGTCCGTCCTTCGAGCGGTCAAACCAGCCGGGGGCAGCGACCGCGGCGAAGATGATCATGATGACCGCGAGCGCGGAGCCGACCGGCAGGACCCCGCGGTTCCAGTTGAGGACCAAAAGCGCGAAGAAGACATAGAGGCCGGCCCACGCCAGCGACATGAGCGAGACCATCGGGCTCTGCATGCGCTCCCAGCCGCCGATCACGATGATCGCGATCAACACCGCGGAGGCGATCATGACGAACGCGACGATCGCCTTCGTCGACTTTGACTGCGCCTTTTCCCGGTTTGGCCGCCAGAGCTCGTAGCCCTCGCGAACGCTCATGACCTCCATCACCTGCGAAGCATAGAACGCATCGCGGTCGCGCGCGACACTTCACTCGCGCCGATGCGCGTACCATCGGTATTTCCCGCGGGCGTGGCGGAATTGGCAGACGCGCCGGCTTTAGGTGCCGGTGCTCTTTTGAGCGTGGGGGTTCGAGTCCCTCCGCCCGCACTTTGGAGCCCCTCTTCGGGCGGCTAACCTGCCATCACGCTCCCCGGGGGAGTGAGTTAAGGGCTATGCGCACGGTCTCCAAAACCGTGAATCCGGGTTCGAATCCCGGCTCCCCCGCTCCCGCACACCTGATATCGATACCGCTATGACCGAGACCAAGACACGGATCGCAACTGGCGTCGTGCACCGGGTGCCGGCTGACCTCCGAGAAGCTCTCGCTTCCGCGCCGGAGGCAAGCGATGCCTGGAACGACCTCACGCCACTCGCTCGAAATGAGTTCATCTGCTGGGTCATCTCCGTCAAGAAGGCCGAAACGCGGCGCCACCACATCGAGCGGGTGCGAACCGAACTGCTCGAAGGGAAACGCCGGCCTTGCTGCTGGCCCGGTTGCCCCCACCGGTAGGCCTCAGACCCAGAAGTCCTTGTCGCCCTCGTTGTCCCCGCCCTCGGGCCGGCGGCCACCCACGCAAACGAGGTCGAGCCCGTCGGGGCCGGCCTCGTAGGCGCGCCAGACCTCGGGCGCCACGCGGATCACGTCCCACTCGGCAACGTCGATTAGCTCGTCGTCAAGCCTGAACCGGCCCGACCCTCGCACGACCACGTAGATCTCCTCCTGCTCGCCGTGCCGGTGTCCGAAGGGCATCCGCGATTCGGGTTCGAACTTGAAGAGGCTCACCCCCAGTTGGGTTGCGTTCACCTCGTTTCGCGCGAACAGCCATTGCATCGACGCGTCGGGGCTCCGATCCTTCATGTGCGCGAAGTTCTTCTTGGTCCAGTCGGGCATGGGAGGAACTACATCAAGTCGCTCTCGATGCGGTCCGTAATGATCCGTAGCGGCTCGTAGCCTGCGAGCTCGTTACGGAGCGCCGCCGCCCTCGTCGCGTAGCCCGGGTCGCCCAGGATTCGCTCGACGCCCTTCGCGATCTGGCTCGGCTTCGCCTCCTCGGTGCGCAGGTCGATCCCCGCGCCGGAGTAATCGATCCGCACGTTGACGTCGTTCTTGCCCTCGCGGACGCCCGCGGCGAGGAGCGGCACGCCGTTCGAGAGCGCGAGCAATACGCTGCCGTAGCCGCCGTTAGTGACGAATAGCTTCGTCCGGGGGAAGGCGGCGTGGTAATCGACGAAGTCCTCGATCACCAGGTTCTCGGCAGTGTGGCGCTGCCGCAGCTCGGCAGTGTTGCGGCCGCCGGTCGCGGCGACGACCAGGTGCTCCGTGCCGGCGAGCGCCTCCAGCGTGGGCTCGATGAGCTTGCCCGGTTCTCGGTTGTCGACGGTGCCCTGCGACACGAGGATCACGGAGTCGTGGTTCTCGAGCTTGGCAGGGAGCGGCGGGCCATCGCCTGAGCGATGCGGAAGGAGCGCGCCCACGAACTCGATGTTCTCCGGCATGTCGCTCCGCGGGAACTCGAGCCCGGGTGACCCCACCTGGAAACAGCGCTTCGATGCCTGCCACGGAATGTCGAAGAAGTCCCGCGGCGTCTCCATCGGATCGAGCCCGTGCCGCCCGAGCGCTCCGTTGAAAACCTTCGCGCCTGGCTTCATCGTGCTTGAAACCATCGCGTGGATCACGCGGTGCTTCACGCGGTCGAAGGGGTTTCGCGCGGGCTTGAGGCCGAAGAAGTTCGGCGGCGCGTCGACGGAGTTGAACATGAGTGGTGCCGGCTCGACCGCGTACACGGGCACATCGAGCTTCCTTGCGATGAAGTTCAACGCGTAGAAGCCACTGTCGA
>JALZKA010000059.1 GCA_030859475.1 Actinomycetota bacterium | reverse complement strand
AGGTGGGCGCGGGCGACGAGTGGGCGATGGAGGGGATCGACCTGCGCATTCCTGCGGGTCAAACCGTGGCGCTGGTAGGCGAGACGGGCGCCGGCAAATCGACTCTGGCGAAGCTGGTGGCCCGCTTCTACGATCCGCAGCGGGGCCGCGTGCTCGTCGACAGGCACGATCTGCGCGACCTGGACTCGCGGGCACTGCGCAGCCAGCTCGGGATCGTGCCTCAGGAGGGCTATCTGTTCTCCGGGACCATCCGGGAGAACGTTGCGTTCGGGCGGCCCGACGCGCCGGCCGAGGACATCGAGGCCGCGGTCAGGGCGGTCGGTGCCGAGCCGTTCATCGCTCGGCTCCCCGTAGGCCTGGACACTGAGATCGGCGAGCGCGGGGTGCAGCTGTCCGCGGGGCAGCGCCAGCTCGTCTCATTCGCTCGGGCGCTCCTGGCGGAACCGCGGATCCTGATCCTGGACGAGGCGACGTCCAACGTCGACGTCCGCACGGAGCGCGTGATTGAAGAGGCGCTTGCCAGGTTGCTCCATGGGCGCACCGCGATTGTGATCGCGCACCGCCTGTCCACGATCAGACGCGCGGGCAAGATCGTCGTTCTCGAGCATGGCGAGATCGTCGAAGCGGGGACTCACGGGGAGCTAATCGAGGCGGGCGGAACCTACGCGGGGCTCTACAGCGCGTGGGCCGAGGCCGCCTGACGCGCGCGGCGAGCCGTGCTAGGGGGTGATTCCCCCGCTGTCGTCAGGGGGCGGCGCGGGGGTATCCGCAGGCGGAGTCGTCGTCGGAGGCGTCGTCGTGGGCGGCGGCGTGGTGCCGCCGGTGGACGGTGGGGCGACGGTGCCGGTTCCAGCGCCCGCGCCCGCGCCGGCTCCTCCGGGCGCTTCACCGGCGTCGAGGAACTGGCCACAGTCGCGGAAGCCATACCTCTCGCCCTGAGCACGCGCCTCGACTTCGGCTGTGTCGATCGCAACCTGGGCCTCGCCGGCTTCCAAATCGCTGCCCCGCTGCGTTGCGATGCGCTTCGAGTCGAGCGCATCGACCAGGTCTGCGAAGGCGTTGTTGAACCGCTTCAGCGCGGGCTCCGGAGACTCGACCGTGAGCTGCCCCAGGCTGGCGAACTCGTCAGCGGTGATGCGGGCTTCGTCGGCGATCGCGTCGGGATCGGTGGGATCCAGGGCGCCAACGGCAGCGTTGGCCGGTGCGCAAATCTGATCCGCCTGGCTGATGAACTCTTCCTTGGTCAGGGCGACCGGGCCGGCGCCGCCCGTCGTGCCGCTTGACGTCGGCTCCAACGGAGCCTCCGGATCGTCGTCCCCGCAGCTTTTCACCAGCAGCACGAACACGATGAAGAAGAGCACAAGGCCCCCGAGCGCCGCGAGGCGCCGACGCATGTAGATGTCCATCTCAGCCATCTAGAAAGTCACCGTACCCGGCCCTTTTCAGCGTCAATCGTGGATTTCCTGCGCGTGGCGGCGCCCGAGCTATCTGGCGCGCGGGCGCCCGTTTTGCCTTGCGACGCCTTTTCCCCCGTAGTTCCCTGTCTGCGCGTGACAGTTTGGGCAGAGGATTTGAAGATTCTCAAGCCGGTTGTCTTTGCCCCGGCCGTTGCGGTGGTGAAGCGCCATTGTAAGCGGTTCACCAAGCCACTCCGACAACCCACAGCGTTCACAGCGATTCTCTTTAAGGCCCGCGTCGAAAAGGCGGAGCTTGAGGTGACTGCGGCCCGTCTGCGGGCGGCCGTCCACGAGGAGGTTGCCGATGTCCATGGCGCGTGGGCGTGGGACGATGTGACCTCGCTTAACGGCCTGGTGCCAACTGCTCAAGCTGAACCCGAATCGCTCTGCGCATGCGCGAGCTGTGAGGCCAGTGTCGTACGCCTCTTGGATAGACGGCCATTCAAAACGCTTCGCGAACCGATCATCAGCTGGCGAACCGAGCCGTCGAGCGTGGTAGGCAACCGTGCTCTTACAGACGCCGGTCAGCTTCGCAATCTGCGCATACGAGTACCCCGAGGCCACCAGCTCAGCCACAATCTTCCGGGTTTCGCCAGGACGACGTCTCGGGCCAGGTTTCCGTTCGCTCCCTTGCACGAACGTATGTTCGCATGCGCTGCGGACGGATAAATGCCCGAGCAGACTTGCTCAACCGCTGGATTCGAACCACCAGCACTGGGGATCAGGGACTCGAACCCCGACTACGAACACCAGAAGCTCGCGTGCTGCCATTTACACCAATCCCCAAGCTACCCCGCGAAACATAGCGAGGGGTTCGAACCATTCCGGGTGAAGCCCTACGCGCCCACCCGCTCCAGCGCCGAGTCCAAGTCGGCGACCTCGTCGCGCCGATCAGACACGTCAGCCCCGCTCTCGATCAGCCTCCGGGCGTGAATCAAATCCTCCGACCGCTCCACCGAAAGCGCCCCGGCAACCCGCCCGTCGCGCAGGTACCAGGCGGAGAATTCGCCGGCGTCGCGGTCACCGCGGAACAACACCTCGTCCCAGTCCAGCGCCGGACCGACCGACTCAAGCGAAGCCCAGTCGGCGAGGTCGGAAAAGAAGTAGGGGATCGCCCGGTAAGGCTCGGCCGAGCCCAGCATCGCGCGCGCTGCGTGGCGTCCCTGCTGGAGCGCCACATCCCAGTGCTCGACCCGCATCCGCCTGCCATGGATCTGGCTGTCGTAAGAGCAGCAGTCGCCAGCAGCGAAGATCCCGTCGATCGAGGTCTCAAGCGTCGCGTCGCAGACGATGCCGTCGCGGACGTCCAATCCCGCCTTCTGCGCCAGCATCACATCCGGCCTGACGCCCGCTCCGATCACCACCGCATCGCACTCGACGGTCTCGCCGCCGCGCGTCAGCACCGCCCCAACCCGTCCATTTCCGGCGAACGAGTCAAGTTCGTCACCGCCGATGAAATCGATCCCCTTCGACTCGAGCAACTCGTGAAAGTAGCGCCCGACTTCCTCGCCAAACCCATTCGAAAGCGCCACGCTCTCCTGCATCACGATCGTCGCCTTCTTGCCTTGGGCGACCAGCGACGCGGCAACCTCGCAGCCGATGTAGCTGCCGCCGATCAGGGCAATGTGCTCCGCGTCGGCCACGTCGTCGCGGATCGAGTCGGCATTGCCGAACGCGCGGAGGTAGTGAATGCCTTCGAGCCGCGCCCCCTCGACCCGCAGGATGTTGACCATCGCTCCGGTTGCCAGCAGCGCTTGGCCGAAGCGGACCTCCTCCCCACCCTGGATCTTGGCGATCCGCTGACCTGGATCCAGACTCATGACGCTCTTCGCCGTCAGCAACTCGACGTCGTTCTCCGCATACCAGTCGCGATCGTGGACGAACGCGTCCTCCCGCTCAGCCTCGCCGCGCAGATACTCCTTCGACAAGGGGGGTCGGTCATAGGGAGGATCAGGCTCGCGCCCCACGAGGAGAATGCCGCCCTCCGCCCCTTGTCGTCGTAGCTCCGCGGCGCAGTACGCCGATCCGACCCCGCCGCCGACCAGCAGAAAGTCGACCTTCCTCAAGCGGCTTGCTCCGGCCCGAAGTACGCGGTCAGGTCCTCCTCGACCTTGGGATCAAGCACGGCCAGGATCTCGTCACCCGCCTCCAGCACGGTGTCCGCGACTGGGACAAACCCTTCGCGCTCCCGCAGGACGGATATCAAGAGCGTCCCCTCGGGCATGTTCAAGTCCCCGACCCGCTGGCCGACTGCGCGCGAGTCGTCGGGCAGCAGCATCTCGATGATCTCCAGCCGCTGCTCGGGCAAGTCAAGGAGGTGAACGAGCCCGTACTCGGGCACCTCGTGCTCGATCAGCCGCAGGATCAGATCCGTGGCGGAAACAACAGGGCGGATCCCCAAAAGGTCGAAATGCTCACGATTCCGCGGGTTGTTGACGCGCGCGATGATCCGGTCGACCAGGTACTTCTCCTTCGCGACCTGGCAGATCAGCATGTTGTCCTCGTCGTCCCCGGTAACCGCAATCACCATGTCTGCCCGCTGGATGCCGGCCCGCTCCAGTACCCAGAGCTCGGATGCGTCGCCGTACTGGATGTTGTGCTCGAGCTCCTGCTCGACGGTCGCGTAGCGGGCGCGGTTCTCCTCGATGAGCGTCACCTCGTGGCCCTTCTCGAGCAACTCCCGCGCGAGATTCCAGCCGACCTTTCCGGCCCCCACGACGATCACATACATGCGCTCAGCCACCTAGATGTCCCGGTGAGCGACGTACGGCGCGAAACCAACTTGAGCCAAGTGCAACGTCATATCTCGTCGTCCTCGTGGTCGGCGGCGCCCACCTTCGGTGCCAGGCCGGCGGTCCGCTTGGCCACGTCGTGCACTTCGCTCTCCAGCATTTCGATCGCGACCCGGGTGGGGCAGATCGTGTGCACTCCCTGGCGCTCGTACCACTCGGCCCGCAGCGGGTCCAGGATCCTGGCGATCACCGTCGGCACGTCGAAGCGCCGTTTGGCGATCTGGGCGATGATGATGTTCGTGTTGTCGCCGTCCGTCGCGGCCACGAACACGTCCGCGCGCTCGATTCCGGCCGCGCGCAGGGCCTCCACCTCGAGCCCGGTCCCGACGGTGAACTGGCCGCCCATGTCCTCCCACGGCTTCTCCAGGGAGATCTCGAGCCGGGCGTGCGACTCCGGATCTTCATCCAGGCAGGAGATCTCATGGCCCTCGCGCAGCATCGCCCGCGCGAGCGACGAGCCGACCCGTCCGACTCCGACAATCAGGATGAACATGCGGGCACTCTACTCACGGTCAAGCGGCGCCGTGACGAGCACGCGACATGGAGCTTTCTTGAGCACGTACTCGGTCGCGGGGCCGATCTCCTCCGGCCGGCTGCCGCCGATCCCGCCGAAAACCGCTCCGCCCCTCGTCCGGCTCGGCGGCTCCGCACCCATCACGATCATCTCGGCGTTCATCTCACGGGCGGCGTTGACGATCCCAGCGCCCACGCTGCGGGCCCTGACAACGGTCTGCTGGACGTCCACCGTCTCGTACTCGGCGGCGACCAGGCTCGCCCGCTCAGTCGCACGGTTTGCCTGCTCCATCAGCGCGGCGGGGGGTGGCGCGTTCAACGGCACCGTCAGCGGTCGCTCGACCACGTAGACGATCCGCAAGCGGGGCTCGGGTTCGCCGACCCTCATTGCGGCGGCGGCCAACCGCCCCGCGGTGCCGACGATGTCGTCGTCCAGCCGGGTGCCAAAAATCGGCACCAATATGTCCTGATACTCGACGGCCACCCGTTGCTTGGTCAGCGCCTGGGCCGGCACCGTCACGCGCTTGGTCAGAGTCGTGTGCTCGAACACGATGCGGTAGATCACGTAGGCAACCAGCCCGAACGCCATCCATCCCCCGCCTACCCAGCGGGCCTCGTCGTGATAGACGATCACGCTCAGCCACGCGAGCCCAGTGAGGACCAGGCCGGCGATCGCCGGGACGGGCAGCTTGCCCTTCGTCGTGGTGATCTCGAGTGGGATCCGAAATGGCCGCGCGCGATCCGGCCGCGTGCCGCGCAGCCTCAGGATCGACGCGTGCGCGATCGCGATCGCGAGCGTCGCCCCGAACGCGTAGATTCCGGCCAACAGCTCGATATCGCCCGGGATGACCAGCCCGATCGCGATCGCAGCCGCCGCCATGATCGCCACGTGTGGCGTCCCCTGCTGCGCCCCCAGCTTCCCGAGCCAGCTCGGGATCTGCCGGTTCGTGGCCAGCGCATAGACATGCCGGGAGAGCCCCAGCATCGCCGTCGACGCCGCCCAGATCAACACGGCGGGAGCCACCAGGACGATCGCGCCCTGCATCACGTCGGACACCCACGCCGGCTCGAAGCTCTTCGCCACTCCCAACACGGGATCGTCGATGAACTCACCACCCAGCGCGGTGCTTGGGCCACCCCCTCCCGCAACGACCGGGACCGCCATCAGCGCCACCGCCGCCACACCTGCATAGACGATGGGGAGCAGAGTCGCCCCCACCGCGATCGACCGCCGCAGTTCGCGCTGGCTCCAGTCCATATCCGGCGCCAGGTCGGCAGCCGCCTCGATCCCGGCGAACGCGACCGTCGCGATCACCAGGGCGTACACAGCGTCCTCGAAGGAGGGGCTCGTGAACAGATCGAGGTTCTCCGTCAGCAGCCCAGGCTCGAAGACCACGACCATCCCCACCACGATCAGCAGCAGCTGAACGACCAGGTCGCCAACCGCGAGCGCGACCAGCACGCCCTGATGGCGAAACCCCCACCAGCCCATGATGTTGAGCACCGCAACGCCGATCACCACCCCCACAGCGCTAAGGACCTCGCCCCCGCCGTGAGCAAATCCGTCCCAGATCGGCGACAGGTAGTGCGGGACGGACACCGCGGCCAGCGCGACGACGACGATGAAGTCGATCAGGAGCGCCCAGGCGGCGATAAAGCTCACGAGCTCGTTGAACGCGTGCCTCGCCAGGTTCGACGACCCGCCCCGATCGGGGTACATCGCCCCGCCCTCGGCGAAGCTCATCGTCGCGAGGATGAACATCAAACCGGCGCCGAGAAAGATCAGCGGGGTCAGCCCAAGTCCCTTGCCGGCCACCACGCCCAGCGAGAAGTAGAGCGAGAAGCCCACCGCCGAGTAGGCGACCGCGAACAGGGCCGGGGCGCCCAACGCCCGGCGAGCCAGTCGCTGGTGTTCGAGCGGCTCGCTCACGCTCGGAATGACAGGTAAAGGCGCGCACAGCCGAGCGCGACGAAGACCAGGCCCAGCCAAAGGCCCAGCGCGCCCAAGCCGCCGCCGCGGGCAAGGGTGAGGGCGACCATCAGGGCGCCGAAAACGCAGATCACCACAGCGAACGCACGGGTCGTCCCGCGGTAGAGCCGCTCGGCGGTGGTGCGCTCTCCCTCAGGCGCCATCCTAGCTCGGCCCCGCGATCACGACGTTGGCGCGGGCTTCCTCGGGGCTTGCCGCGACGATCACCCGACAGGGTCGCTTCGCCAGGACCGTCTGGAGGGTCTTCGGGTAGTTCGGCTTGCCGGCCCTGTAGCGAAGTTGCATCACGATCGCAGCTGCCTTGCTTTCCCTGGCCTGAGCGACGATCGTGGCACCCGCTTGACCGGGGCGGACCCGTTTGACCTCGCCGGTTACGCGCCGACCGCAGATCAGCTTCGCCCGCTCTACCTTCTCCTGAGCCTCGCCTTCGTCGCGATCAAGCCGCGCGTCAAGTGGCAGGTTGGTCGGAACGGTCATCAGCGAGATGATGTGGATCGCCCGATTCCGCTGCGCCGCCAGTGCGCGTGCGGTCGCCACCATCTCGTCGTTGAACGGATCCTGGTCAAATGCCACCAGGATGCTCCGATACTCAACCTCCTCGACCCCGAGCGGCTCAAGTGCCGTCACCTTCACCGTCTTCGCAAGCGGCAGATCCTGGCTGCGGCGGTAGGCGGCGTAGCCGATCAGACCAACGATCATCCAGCCACCACCCGTAGCGAGGATGACCGGGTCGAGCACCATGGCGACGACGAATGCCCCGAACGTCCCCAACCCGCCGAGAATCGCCGTCAGCGGGACCCGCGCCCCCGGCATCGGCAGCGATCCTCGGGAGAACCAAAGCCGCGACCCGTCGCTTGCGAGCGGCCGATTCGCCAACGGCCGCAGCTTGCGCAACCGGATCACCGAGATGTGGGCAATCGTGAAGGACAGCGTCGCGCCGAACGCGTAGATCGTTCCCAGGAACGTCGTCTGTCCTGGCGCCATCACGAGCATGGCAACACCTGAGAAGACCATGATCGCCACGTGCGGCGTCTTGAAGCGCGGATGAACCTGTCGCAAGAACTCCGGTAACTGGCGGTACTGCCCCATCGAGAAAGTCAGGCGGGAAAGGCCGATCAGGGCAGCGTTGGTGGCGATCAAGAGGATGACGGCCGCCAGGATCCCTACGTAGATCTCCATCACGTCGGTGAGCCCGGCGCTCAACCCCAGGTTCTCAACAATTCCCAGCACCGGATCGTCGGCGTAGGTCGTCCCCAACTCAGTCGTGAACTCGCCGTTCGCGTCCTGGGTGACCGGCATCGCCGACAAGGCGATCGCGGGCAGGATCGCGTACAGGCCGACCACCGCTACGACGGTGTAGCCCGTACCGCGCGGGACCGTGCGGTGCGCGCTGCGCGCCTCCTCGGCCATGTTGGAGATCGTCTCGATGCCGGTATAAGCCACCATCCCGACCGCGATTCCGAGCGCGAAGTCACCCCAGGACGGTGCCACCCCGAGGTCGATCTGATTCACCAGAAGGTCGGCGTCGAACACCAAAAACAAGCCGATTCCAACCAGCACGATTTGGGTCAGCAGGTCGGCGATCGCAAGGACGAGGTTCAGCCGGGCCGATTCCTCAGTCCCCTTGATATTGAGTAGCGCGAGCATCGCGATCAGCCCGAACCCGAAGATCACGTCCCCGGGCCCATGACCCAGTGGCTCCCAGAAGACTGCCAGGTAGTGCGGTACGAAGAACGCCGAGATGGCGACCGTGACGATGTAGGTCAGCATCTGCGACCAGCCCGCGATGAAGCTGGCCAGTTCGTTGAACGCTTGGCGGGCGAAGCTGGAGGAACCGCCGGCCTCCGGATAGAGGACGGTCGCCTCCACATACGTCGCCGCCGTGAAAGCGAAGATCAAACCCGCGATGACGAACGTGACCGGGGTCAGCCCAAGCGCGTAGAGGGCCACCAGCCCCAGCGCGTAATAGATCGACGAGCCGACGTTGCCGTAGGCCGCCGCGAACAACGCCCCCGTCCCGTGCACCCGGCGCAGCGCCGCTTCCCTGGGAATCCGCTCAGCCACAGCGGGCGAGTCTACGACCGCGGCGGAGGCGCGATACCTTGCTCACATGGGCTCGGAACTGATCCACACCTGCTACCGCATCACGGACATCGACCGATCCGTCGACTTCTACGAAAAGCTCGGCTTCGAAGAGGTCCGGCGCGCGCCGATCCGCGATGAAGCGACCAACGTGTTCATGGGCATGCCGGGCGACGGCGCCCGTCTGGAGCTGACCTACAACCACGGCCGCTCCGAGCCGTACGAACTCGGCACCGGCTACGGTCACATCGCGATCACCGCCGGCGACCTCGACGAAACGCTCGGCCGCCTGGCGGAGATTGGCATCGAGCCGGAGAAGCCGCCCTACACCGTGCGCGAGGGCGGCTCGCGCCTTTGCTTCGTGCGCGATCCGGACGGGTACAGAATCGAACTGATTGAGAGCTAGACGTGGTCGACGTCTTCGCCGGACTCCTCGTGTCCGACTACGCAAAGGCACGACCCTGGTACGAGCGACTCTTCGGGGCGCCACCCAGTTTCGACGCCCACGAAACCGAGTCCGTCTGGGAGCTCAGCGAGCACGCCTTCGTGTACATCAACGAGGACCACGCTCGCGCCGGCCATTCGGCCGTGACGATTTTCGTCGACGACCTCGACGCCTTCGTCGATGCGATCCAGGCTCGAGGGATCGAGCCTGCGCAGCGCGAGACCTACTCGAATGGAGTTCGCAAGGCGACCTACCGCGACGGCGACGGGAACGAGATCGGCTTCGGCGGCCCGCCGACGGACGCCGAGGATCAGCGTGGATAGCGCCGAAGCGGAGCTCCTCGCACTCCACGACCGCTTTTGTCAGGGATTCGCCGAGCGCCGCCCGGAGCTGGTGCTCGAAACGGTGGCGAACACGCCCGAGCTGGCGGTCGTGACGTCCGAAGAGGCCCTGATGCGCGGAGTCGACGAGCTAAGGAACTTCCTCGAGCGCTACGCCGCCGGAACGACCACCTACTCGTGGACCTGGGCCCGGCGGGACACCGCGATCTTCCAGGCAGGGGGATGCATCCTCGCCGTCGGCACTGAGCGTGCGAGCAGCGCGGGCGGTGAGGAATCGACCCCGTACCGGATGACCCTGGTCGCCGAGCGTCAAACCGAGCGGTGGGCGATCGTGCAGGTGCACGGTTCGTCCCCGCATCCCGCCTGACTCGGGACGTGGACGGCCGCGCGATCGCAGCTCCCGTGATCTCTAAATCGTCGGCGCTGCGTCCTTCGGCGCGTAGCGGTGATGGATCGCCAGCGCGTTGCCGTCGGGGTCCTCGAAGAACCCCTGGTAGCAGACGCCGGAGTCGAGCACGTCGCCCTTGAAGCTGACACCGCGCGACTCGAGCTCGGCCTTTGCCGCGTCGAAATCGTCCACGTGAAACTCGATCGGCAGGCTGTTCGGCTTGAACTCGATCCCGAACGCGTCGGTCTGCATGATGCCGATCGTCAAGTTACCGGTCTCGAATTCACCCGCCGGCATATTGCCCCAGCGCTTGGAGAACTCAAGTCCCAGCACGTTGCCATAGAACTCGGCAGCCGCTTCGTAGTCCTTCGTGCCCACGGTGATGAAATCCGTGCCATTGATGAGAGGGGTGTCGGTCAAAGCGTCTCCTTTTAATGAACTCGGATGAATGGTTCGTTCCGCTACCTATAGCAACGGAACGGTGTCATGAAATGCTCATGGACGATGTCGGCGCTGGACGTGGCTCCGGGTCACATCCCCCGGCGTCGCGCAGCCCAGCAGCGCGAGCCCAAGGCGGACCTCCTCGTGGAGCAGCTCCAGCACCCGGCGCGCGCCCCGCTCGCCCCCAACGGCCAACCCCCACAGAGCAGGCCGACCTACCAACACTGCGGTCGCTCCCAGCGCCAGCGCAACCAGGACGTCTGTTCCCCGCCTGATCCCGCCATCCAGCAGCAGCGGCACCCGGCCGGCGACGGTCTCAGCGACCGCAGGCAGCGCGTCGACCGTCGCCGGCACCCCGTCCAGCTGGCGGCCGCCATGGTTGGAGACCACTAGCCCGGCCACCCCTGCCTCGATCGCAAGCTCGGCATCCGCCGGACTCATCACGCCCTTCAACACAACCGGTAGCTCGCAGCCGGCCGTCAAGGAGGCAAGCGTCTCCCAGTCGATCGCAGGATCCACCAGGTCGAAAGCTTCTGTGACCGTGACCGGGTGATCCGAGCCGACCGCCGCCTGAATGCTCGGCACGTCGACGTCGACCTGAAAGCCAGCCCGGAGGTCCCGTTCGCGGCGGCCCGCGTAGGGCGCGTCAACCGTAAGTAGAACTGCGCTGAACCCGGAGGCGACCGCCTCCGAGAGTAGAGCCTCCGTGACCGCGTGGTCGCGGAAGCAATAAAGCTGAAACCAGCGGATGCCATCCGGCGCAGCTGCGGCCACCTGCGCGGGCGTGGCGCTTGCGAGGGTGGAAAGGCTGAAGGCCGTTCCAGCGACTTCGGCCGCGCGGGCCATCGCCTCCTCTCCATCCGGGTCGACCACCCGCTGGAACGCGACCGGCGCGACTGCCACCGGCATCGCAAGCCGCGAGCCGAACAGATCCACTCCGCATTCGACTGCTGAGACGTCGACCAGCACGCGGGGGATCAGGTCCCACTCGGCGTATGCGCTCACGTTGCGACGCAGCGTGCGCTCGTCCCCGGCCCCTCCTGCGAAGTAGCCGAGAGGCCCGGGGTCCAGCGCATCTGCCGCCAGTCGTTCGAAGTCGGCGACGTTCATCGCTTCATCGGTGCCCACGCGAGCAATCTACGCGGGCGGACCGCGAGTGCGCGTTTAAGGCCTCGATGGGGTACCGAAACGCGCACCCGAGGCGCGGGCGGTACCTTCGCGCGATGAAGATCGCGATCACGAGAGTTTCCATGCTGTTGTCCGCCGGGCTCGCTGCCGTGGCCGTCGGCGCCTGTGGCGAGACCGAGATCGACGAAGGCAAGGCCGAGGAGGAGATCGCGGCGGGCTACGAGGAGCAGGTCCCCGGCGCCGAGGTCGAAGGCGTCGAATGCCCCGACGAGATCGGCAACGAGGAGGGCTCGACCGCCGTCTGCGTCATGACCCTCATCGACGGCTCAAGCGGCGACATCGACGTCGAGGTCTTGGACGATGAGGGCAACATCCGCTGGGACGTCGCCGACCCTGCGGAGTAACCCGACGGGCACCCCTTCCGCGGGTCCTGTCGCGGGGATAGCCCCGAAAGATCTGCCGTACAGCGGTGCGGACAGATTTCGGGGCTACCACCCGCGCCACCCGCGGCCACGGCGCCCCCGAACGGGAGATCTACCGCGAGCTAGAAGCTGACGATCGGGATGATCAGGATCGCGACGATGTTCGCCACCTTGATCATCGGGTTGATCGCGGGGCCTGCGGTGTCCTTGTAAGGGTCGCCCACGGTGTCGCCGGTGACCGACGCCGCATGCGCTTCGGACCCCTTGCCGCCGAAGGCGCCGTCCTCGATCAG
>JALZKA010000142.1 GCA_030859475.1 Actinomycetota bacterium | reverse complement strand
ACATGACGCACACCCACCGCAACCCGCGAGCGAGGCTGCTCGGATCGCGGCCCATCCTGATCGCGACGACCACCGGGCTGATCGGCGCCCAATCGCTGCTCGCCGCGCCCGAAGCCGGGGCGGGCACGTTCCGGGCCGTCCAGTGCAGTCCGGGCGCCGGCGCCGGTCACGAAGACGCGGCATTCACCTCGAACTCGCCGCGCTACGTCCAAAGCGCCGATTGTGAGGGGCCCGGCCTGGGGATCCGGCACGTTGCCGGAGATCGCGCGACGGCCGGAGGGCGCTTCGGTGCCTGGACCCTGACGGCGCCGACCGGGGTGGAGATCGTCCGTGCCGTGACCAAGGCCAAGGGCCGGGCGGAGTCAGGACACAAGCCCGAGCTGGCCGTCCGGCTGGAAAGCGGCGAGTCGAAAGTCATCTCCGGGCTCGGCAGCGTTCTTCGCACCCTGACCTGGGCGGGGCTTCGCGGCCGATCGCTAAGCGCCCGGCTGACCTGTTCCCGGTCGCGCTGCGGGGCGGGCGATCGCGCTTACATGCAGCTGCGACGCCTCTCGCTGACCCTGCGGGACTCGGTCCTCCCCGGCGTCCGGCCAGGGGGTGAGCTGCTGGCAGAAGGCTCGAGGCGCGGCGTCCAAGGGCTGACGATGTCCGCCCATGACTCGGGATCGGGCGTTCGTTCGATGAACGTCGACGTCAACGGCGATCCGCTGGTATCGCGGACCATTCGCTGCTCCCTGTCAGGGCCGGTGGCCATCCGTTTGCGGCCCTGTCCCACCGACCCAGTACGCAACTTCGACATCGCAACCCGTTCGCCGCTGTTCCGCCAAGGCCCCAACAACGTGCGCTTCTGCGCAGCCGACTACGGCGCCCGGCTGAACTCGAATCGCAAGTGCGAGACGCATGAGGTTCGCATCGACAGTCTGTGCCCCATCTCCGGCGTCGCCGGCGCGACCCTGCGGGCCAGGTTCGTGGACGGCGGTGATCGGGTGCGCACGACCTCCACGGAAGCCGCCATAGTGGCCGGCTCCGTGCTTGGCGCAGACGGCAATCCCCTGAGCGGGGCGCGGGTCTGCGTGGCGACGAGGGCATACGCGACCAACCACCCCGAGCGGATCGTCGCGACACCGCTGACTGACGCCCAAGGCCGCTTCCGCGCGAGGATTCCGGAGGGCCCGAGCCGGGAGGTCCGGGTCGCCCACTGGCCGGATGCCGAGGGTGCGCTGGAGCGCTATCTGCAGCTCACCGCGCGGGCGGTGCCGAGGCTCAACCTGAGCCCGGACCGGACTCTGCGAAATGGCGAGTCCGTCCGCTTCTGGGTAAGGATTCCCGGTCCCTCGCGCTCCTGGCGCCGGGTCGTGATCCAAGCGCGATCCGCGCATCGCTGGGTCCAGGTCACCTCGGGGCGGACCAACCGCTCCGGAATCTGGCGAGGCAGCTATCGCTTCCGCTCGACCACGGGGACCCGCCGCTACGCGTTTCGCGCGAGGGTTCCGCGGCAGAGCGGCTATCCATTCGAGCCCGGGCATTCCCCGGTCCGGCGGGCGCGGGTCGCTGGCTAAATCATTGATCTAGGAGCCGCGCTTGGCCTGGATGTCGGCGAGCTGCTCGGAGATCCACACGTCAGGATCGCGCTCCCGGACGATCTCCCGGAGCCGATCGGCGCGGCGGCGGCGCTCGCCGGCATCCATGGTCAGGGCCTTGAAAATCGTGTCGGCCTGCTCCTGGATATCGAAGGGGTTGACGGAGAGGGTGCAGTCGCCCAGCTCCTCGTGGGCGCCGGTGTTCTCGGAGAGCATCACGACGCCGTCGCGGGCCGAGATCGCGGGCGCCTCCTTGGCGACCAGGTTCATGCCGTCGAACAGCGAGTTGACGATCAACAGGTCGAAGTGCTTGTAGCGGGCGACCGCCTCGGGGAAGTTCTCGTAGATCCGCAGGTCGATCGGCATCCAGTCGGTGGTCCCGTGCCGGTGGTTGACGACGGCGACGAGGGCCTCGATCCGCTCCAGGTACTCCTGGTACTCCGGCACGTCCTGCCGCGATGGTTGTAGGTGGGCGATGAAGGTGACCCGCTCGCGAAACTCGGGATGCTCCTGGAGGAAGACGTCAAAGGCGGTGAATCCGCGCAGCACGTTCTTCGACAGGTCGGCGCGGTCGACGCGGATGATCAAGTGGTCGCGGCGGCGGCTCAAGAGCTCCTGCTCGTAGAGGCGCACCTCCTCCGACTCCGCAGCTCGGTCGAGCCTGCCGGCGTCGATCCCGAGGGGATAGTCCCGCACCCAGACCTCGCGCCCGTTCCAGAAAACGCGACCTGAGTCGTAGTCGACCTCGAGGTCCATCAGCTCCCGGCAGCAATGCAGGAAGTTGCGGCAGTAGGCGCTGGTGTGAAAACCGATGATGTCGTTGGCCAGCATGCCCTCGTAGATCTGGGTGCGCATCCGCGTCGGCAGGATCCGCCAGCTGTCCGGCTGCGACCACGGGATATGGACGAAGTGCTGCAAGAACACTTCCGGCCGCGCCTCGCGGATCAGCGCGGGGCAGGTGTAGAGGTGGTAGTCGTGGAGCATCACCAGCGGGTCCGCCTGCTCGGCGATCGCCTTCAGGGCGGCGTCGGCGATGTCGCGGTTGACGGCGAGGTAGCCGCGGTCCCACGCCTCCGCCTCCTCGCGCCGGATGTCGGGTGCGTTCGAGAGGTCCCACAGGTAGTGCTGGATGAACCACAGGATCGGATTCGCGATGACGTTGTAGAACCTGTCGTAGGCGACGGGATCGGACTCGACCAGGAGCACGTCGTAGGAAACCCCGTCGATCTCGACGTGGATTGGATCGGCCCCCGCCTCGCGCTGAACCTCGGCGTCCTCCTCGGTCATCGCGGACGCGATCCAAAGCGCGTCACGCGTCTTCACTAGGCCGGTCAGGGCGGTGACCAGGCCGCCCCCGCCCCGGGTCACGACCCGCTCGCCGTCGTCAGCGGTCTCGTACTGAGCCGGACCGCGGTTCGAGACGATTACGAGCCTGTCGCTCATCGCCTCAGACACTAGAGGCTTGATGTGGGTTGCCCATGTGCGCGGGGGCGCACGGGACCGAGCTGGGCGTGGACGGGGGACGAAGCCTGTACCGGTTGGTACAGGCGAGGAGCCCGGGCGTGATCCGGCGAAGCGTGTCCAGGCGTCATCCGCGTGCGTGGAGAACCCACATCAAGCCTCTAGATGGCTTCGCCTCCGGGATCAGACCCCGAGCTCGCCGAAAATCCGGAGCCAGTCGCGCAGCAACCTGGGGCTCAGGAAGTTCTTGCGCGCATGCTCCTTGCCGGCCTTGCCCATCCGGCTCGCAAGCTCCGGGTCACCGAGGATCTGGAGCGAGCGCTCGGCGGCGTCCTCGACCGACGAGACGAGGAAGCCCGATTCGCCGTCGATGATCTGCAAAGGGATACCCCCGACGTCTCCGGCGACGGTCGGGCGCCCCTTCCAGAGCGCCTCGGTGACGGTCAGGCCGAAGCCCTCGCGGATCGACTTCTGCATGCACACGTCGGCTTGCGACTGGAACGCGTTCACCTCGATCGCGCCGACGTTGTTCAGGTTGGAGAGGATCTTGATGTCCGGATCGTCACCCGCGTGGGCCACGGTGCGGTTGAAGAAGTCCCAGCCCTCGGGGTCGTCGGTGGCCATCGAGCCCACCAGGGCCAGCTGCACATCGGGCACTTGCTCGCGCACCAGCTGGTAGGCGTCGATCACTCCGATCGGGTCCTTCCACGGGTCGAAGCGCGACACCTGGCAGATCAGCGGCCGCTCCGGGTCGATCCCGAACTGCTCGGACACGAACGACGCGTCGTCGGGCGCGAAAGCCATGTTCTTGGGCGCGAGGGGGTCGATCGCGGGCGGGACGATGCGAACGCCGTCGGTGATCCCGTCCGGGACGTAGGACTGCATGTGCCAAACCGACGACTCGTAGGCCTGGATCAGCGGGCGCAGCCGCTCGATCGTGTCCGGGTTCGGCGCCGAGAGGTCGATGTGACAGCGCCAGACCCAGTGCCGCGACTTCTCAGGAGCGTTGGCGAGCAGGCCGGCCGGCTGAGCGTCGTGGACGACGACGCAGTCCCAGCCATCCTTCATCCCCTGGGCGTTCATCGCGTTGTAGGCCTGAAAGACCTCCCACTGCTGGTCGGTGATCTCCACGGAATCGCCCTGGAGCGAGTTGTGCATGAGCTTCGTGACGTTGAAGAACTCCTCGGCTCCGAGGATCACGTGCCAGTGGGCGTCGAGACCCACGTCCCGCATCAGCGGCACGATCGTGTAGAGGATCTCCGACACGCCGCCGCCG
>JALZKA010000141.1 GCA_030859475.1 Actinomycetota bacterium | reverse complement strand
GGCGAGCGGCCCTGAATCGAACGCATGCGCGGCGATCAGGGCCCTCGCCTTGCCGCCTCCGCTCTACATCTGGTCGGCTGCCTTCGCCCAGTGGTTCAGCTCGCGCCGAGCGATCACCATCTTGTGGACCTCGTCGGGCCCGTCCGCGATCCGCAGCATGCGGCTGTAGCGCCACATCGTCGCCAGCGGCGTGTCGTCGGACATGCCCAGCGAGCCGTGCACCTGGATCGCGCGATCGAGCACGTCCATCACCACATTGGCGGCGACCACCTTGATCATCGAGATCTCGCGGCGAGCGGCCTTCTTGCCCTCCGTATCCATCCGCCACGCGGCCTTCATGGTCAGCAGGCGCGCCTGCTCGATCTCCATCCGGGAGAGGGCGACGAAGTCCTGGACGAACTGCTTGTCGGCCAGCTTCGAACCAAACGACTCACGCTCGTTCGCCCGCCTGCACATCAGCTCGATCGCCCGTTCGGCTGACCCGATCGCGCGCATGCAGTGATGGATTCGGCCCGGGCCCAGGCGGTCCTGGGCGATCACGAAGCCCGCCTGGCGGGGGCCGAGCAGGTTGGCGGCCGGGACGCGGCAGTCTTCGTAGATGATCTCGCAATGCCCGGGTCCGCCGTCATGGCCCATCACGGAGATCGGCCGGATCAGGTTGAAGCCGGGGTTGTCCGTCGGGACGATGATCATCGATGCGCGGGCGTAAGGGTGGGCGTCGGGGTCCGTGACGACCATCGCGATCGCGCACGCTGCCCCTACGGCGCCGGAGGTGAACCACTTGTGCCCGTTGATCACCCACTCGTCGCCGTCCAGCTCAGCTCGCGTCTGAAGCGTCGTCGGGTCCGAGCCGGACACGTCGGGCTCGGTCATCGAAAAGCAGGATCTCGTCCGCCCCTCGAGCAGCGGGCTGAGCCATTCCTCCTGCTGTGCCGGCGTGCCGTGCTCGGCCAGGATCTCCATGTTGCCGGTATCCGGAGCGGCGCAGTTGAACGCCATCGGCGCGATGGCCGGGGAACGGCCCATCTCCTCGCACAGGACCCCGTATTCCCAGTTGCTCAGGCCGGGCCCGAACTGGTCGTCGGGCAGGAACAGGTTCCAGAGCCCGTCCGCCTTCGCTTTCTCGCGAAGGCCGGCGATCACCGTCGGGTAGGCGACTCCGGCGCCCGGGCGAACCTCCGCGTCAAGCGCCTTCAGCGCCTCGAGCTCGACCGGCAGCACCTCCTGGTCGATGAATTCGCGGACGCGGTCGCGGAGCTCGGTGACGCGGGGGCTGAGGTCGAAATCCATGGGCGAAGACCCTACTCACGACCGGTGCGCGCAGGCCGCTAGGGGGGTGCGCTGGCGGGCGCCGTCTTGTCGCCGTTGCCACGGGTGTGCGAGATCCACTGGGCGGCGAACAGCGAGCCGATCAGGACCGTCGCGATGCCGATCGCCGGGACCACGACGGCCAGGTCGCCCTCCTTGCTGATCAGCGTTACCCCGGAGGCGATCAGGACGACGGCCAGGGCGCGCCGGAGGAATCCCATCGGCGCCTTCACGGCCAGCATCGAGCCGATGATGACTCCGGGGATCGATCCCACCAGGATGTTGCCCGCAAGGCCGAAGTCGACGTTCCCACCGACCCAGTGGGCGATTCCGGCAACCCACAAGAGCGCGGCGGCGTGGAAGATGTCGGTCCCCACCACGCGCTGAGGGTTGAGCTGGAAGATCGCGATCAATGCGATCGCGATCAAGGTGCCGCTGCCGGCCGATGTCAGGCCGATCACGAAGCCGCAGGTGACACCGGTGATGATCGCCGCGACGATATGGCGCCGGTAGAGGTGCATCGCCGAGCGCTCGGCAATCACGTCGCGCAGGAAGATCGAGCGCAGCATGGTCGCGATCCCGACAACCAGTAGGGCGCCACCCAGCATGCCGAGCACGATCTTGTCCAGGTCCTCGCCGTACGCGTTCTTCAAGAGCTCGAGGACCCAGACGCCCGCGACCGCGGACGGAATCGAGCCGACGGCCATCCAGAAGGCGATGCCGCGGTGGACCGTCTTGAGGCGTAGATGCTGGAACCCGCCAACGGTCTTGGTGATCGCCGCGTAGAAGATGTCGGTGCCGATCGCGGTCACCGGGTTGATCCCGAAGACCAGGATCAGGAGCGGCGTCATCAGGGACGCACCGCCCATGCCGGTCATGCCGACCAGGAGGCCGATGCCGAAGCCGAATACGACGATTGCGGGATCCATGGAGAGTTCTTTTGGTGGGGGGGGCGCGAGCCCTGAGAGGAGCCCGGCGGGTTCGATTGCGGCCTTTGTTGACCGAGTTGATCCTAAATGAGCTTGCGGAAGGGTAGCAATGCACGTTTGTCAATTGAGCGGCGCAAGCCGCGAATCAAGCGTGTCCCGCCGGAGGCTGTTTCAGCGCTTGTGCCATGTCTGCGGGTCGTTGAGCATCGCGTCGATCTGCCATGGCAGGCGCCCGCTCGCGAGCTCCTCCAGGGTCACGTTCTCCAGGACTTGGCGCAGGTTGTGGCGAACCGCGACCCAGACATCGCGCAGGCGCTCCGCGGCGCCTTCGTAGTGCAGCTCCTCGGGGGCTGACTCGTGGATGTTCGCAAGCGGCCCCTCGACGGACCGGATCACGTCGGCGACGCTGATCTCGCCGGGCGGATCGGCAAGCCAGTAGCCCCCGTACGCGCCGCGCTTCGCCTTGACCAGCCCGGCGTGCTTCATCTCCAAGAGGATGTGCTCGAGGAACTGAAGCGGGATCCCCTGGGCTTCCGCAAGCTCCGTGCCCTTGACGGGCCGGCCCGCGGGCGCGGCGGCCAGCTCCAGCGCGGCCCGGACCGCGTAGTCGGCTTTGGCGCTGATCCTCATCCGGCCATTCTGCCAGCGGCCGCCTGGACCACGCCGACTGCGGAGTTGTATTGGCTATGCCAGCACAACTCCGCACTCGCCTCTACCAGGGATCAATAACCTCGCGCGCCATGATCGACCTGCAATCGCACTCAGTCGTCTCCGACGGCCAGCTCGAACCCGCCGACGTCGTCCGCGCGGCCGCCGAGGCGGGAATCACCGTGATGGCGCTAACCGATCACGACGGTGTCGCCGGGGTCGAAGAGGCCAACCGGGCGGCGGCCGAGCTCGGCATCCAGAACGTCCCGGCCGTCGAGATGTCGTGCGTGCACAGGTACTCGGAGGACCTCCACATCTGCGGCTACTGGGTAGATCTCGAGCGCATCCAGCCCGCCTGTGACCGCGCCCAGCAGGAGCGGGTGGATCGTGCGAAGGAGATCATCCGCCGGCTGAACGGTCACGGCGTCGACGTGACGTTCGAGGCCGCCGTCATCCAGGCCGGCGCGGCCGATGCGATCGGTCGTCCGCACATCGCCAAGGCGGCCGGCGCCGGACCCGATCTGGGGCCGTTCTTCGAGGAGTACCTGGTCCCCGGCGCCAAGGCGTTCGTCTCCCGCGGCTGGCCCAGCGCGGAGGAGGCGGTAAGGCTGATCCACGACGCCGGCGGTGTCGCCGTGGTCGCTCACCCGTACTGGGACGTCAAGGATCCCGATCAGGTCCGCGACCTCGTCGAGAGCCTGGCCCGTGACGTGGGACTCGACGGGATCGAGACCTTCTATCCGCCCCACACCGCCGCACAGACCAGGCATTGCCTTGAGCTGTGCGAGGAGCTCGGCCTGGTGCCGACGGCGTCATCCGACTACCACGGCCCGACCCACAAGACCTTCAGCCGCTGGGGCGCGTACGACACCTACGGCCTGGGCGAGCCGCAGGTGCCGGCAAGGCCTTAGCGGGGTTCGGCCGACTGCGGGATACTCCGCGGGCGATGTCCCGGGAGAGCGTCGAGATCGTCGTTGCTTTTTTCGAGTCAGAGGACCTGGCGACCTCGATCGATGCGCTGGCAGAGGACGTGGAGTTGGTCTTTCATGGCGAGCTACGGGTGCTTGCCGGAGCCGATCGTGTCTCGGGAAAGCAGGCCGCGATCAAGTGGTTTGCGGACTACTTCAGTCGGTTCGAGCACGACTACCACTTTGAGGTCGAGGAGGCTGACGACTGGGGTGACGATCGTGTGATGGTGGTGACAGTCCATCATGGGAAGGGCCGGTCGAGCGGGCTGCCGATGGCGCGGCGATCGGCGAACGTCATGACCGTGCGCGACGGGAAGATCGTGCGGCAGGAGATGTTCACGAGCCCGGAGGAGGCCCTTGCGGCCTCGCCGCGGCCGTAGCTAACGCCGTTCGGCCGGCTCGCGCTCGGCTTCGGCCGCGGCTGCCCGCAGCGCCGCTTGGCGCTTCGCCACCGTCCGCTTGCGCCCCGAGGTCGCGATCGGCGCCTTGGCGCGCGCTTCGGCGAGCAGGCGCACGCACATCTCGCCGG
>JALZKA010000058.1 GCA_030859475.1 Actinomycetota bacterium | reverse complement strand
GTCCGTCGGCCTCCGGAGGCGACGGGGGAAGCATCAGATAAGGGCAGCCCGCCTGACGCTTCAGGTGGCGCATGACCCGCGAACCATGAACCTGAAAGCCGAGCGCCACGTCGGCGGGCTCCCGTCCCAGCGCCGCCACCAGGCGCATCCGGTTCTCGCGAACCACGGTGGCCTCATCGTCGGTCATGAACCCAAGGTTGAGGCCGGCGTAATCGCCCGTGCTCGCGCCGCCGACGCGAGTTGTGAAGACGGCGATCGCGCCGGGCAGCTTCGCGCCGAGCCAGCGGATCCCGTCAGCCTCGTGCCACTCCATCGGCCCAGGCTACGAGGCAGCGGCCCTCAGGGCGACCGCAAGCTCCTGGTCGTGCCCCGACGCGCGGCCATCGAGCTTTGCGACCAGGGCCGCGTCCAGCGCGCGTCCGATCGCAGGGCCTTCGGGAACGCCCGCGGCAATCAGGTCGCTACCGGAGATCTCCAGGCGGACCGCTCCCCATTCCGCCATCACGCGGTCGAGCCAGGCGCCGCCCGCCGCACGGGCGAGGACCAGCTCGACGCCGCTCCTGCCCCGGATTAGGCTGACCGCCTCCGATGGAAGGGCCGGGCGCGCAGAGGCGAGGCGCAGGATGCCGGCCTCAAGCGCCGGATCGGGGATTGCCGCGGCGAGTGCGACCTGAGCCCGCTCGGCCACCCCCGCCCACTCGCTCTCGGCAAGCACGTCAAGCGAGGCCTGGACCCGCTGGGCCGCGCCGGCGTCCACCGACGCGAGCCCCCACTCGGCGAGCAGCGCGAAGCCTGCCGCGGCGGCAGGCTCCTCGGCGATTCGCAGGAGCTCTTGATCGCGACGGTCCGCGGAGACTCCTTCCAGATCGGCCGCCGCCATGAGCTTCCCGGTTTCGGGCTCGAGCTTGAAGCCGAGGCGAGCGCAGTAGCGCGCGGCCCGCAGGGCACGCGTCGGGTCGTCGCGGAACGAGTCGCCGTGTAGGACCCGGATCAGGCCGGCGCCAAGGTCGGTGGTTCCCGAATGGGGGTCGATGATCGCGTGGCTCCCGTCGAGAGGTACGGCGATCGCGTTGATGGTGAAGTCGCGGCGAGCGAGGTCTTCTTCGATGCGGGCGGGAGCGACGTCCGGAAGCGCGCCAGGTTGTGAATAGGACTCGGTTCTGGTCCGCGCGAGGTCGACCCGCGTCATCCCGACCTGCACGGATGCCGTCCCGAACCGTTCATGCGTGGCATCGGCGACACCCAGGCGCGCGGCCAATGCTTCGACATCGCCGTCAACCGCCACATCCAGGTCGCCGGGGGCGGCGGCTCCAAGCAGGAGGTCGCGCACCGCACCCCCGACGAGGAAGAGGCGCTCGCCCGCCGAAGCACTGCGCAACACGCGCACAGCATCGAGAGCGTCGATCCGCTCACGGAGCTGTTCTGAGGCAATGAGAGTCATGTCGCCGGTCATCGTCCAGGTTCGCGTCACCTACCATGAACGAATCCTCGCATGAGCAAGCTCATCGCAATCTGGCGTTCCTGGAGCGTGCGGCGCCGCGTAATCACCATGGGCGTGGCCGCGATCGCCGCCGCCGGGCTCGGGGCGCTCGCCTACGAGGCGTTGAAGCGCCCGCCCGACGTGTCGAACGACAACATTGACTTTGTCGACGGTGAGCAGAAGCAGCCGAAGCCGGACGAGCCCAAGGACACCACCGTGAACTGGCCCACGTACGGCTTGAACAATGCCCGCACCCGCTACTTCCCGTCGAAGGTGGTGCGCCCGCCCTACCGCAACTCCGATTGGTCCGCCCATTTCGGCAAGCTGCTGGAATTCTCGCCGATCATCGTCGATGACCGAATCTACGTGATGGACATCGAGAGCCGATTCCTGGCGATCGACGCGAAGAACGGCAAGGTTGTGTGGGAGCGCAAGATCGGCAAGCTCAACGCCACGTCGCCCGCCTTGAGCCACGATCGCCTGTTCGCCACCAACCTGGAGCCCGGTCAGGCTGTGGCGCTCCGACCGCGCGACGGCAAGGTGCTCTGGCGCACGCCGCTGCCGGGCCGCAGCGAGTCGTCTCCACTCGCCTTCAAGGATCGGCTGGTCATCTTCGGCTGCGAGTGCGGCACCGTCTTTGCGCTCGACCAAGAGGATGGCCAGATCAAGTGGACGGTCGAGACCGGGGGCGCGATCAAGGGCGCGCTGGCGCAGGGCAAGGACAACGTCTACGGCGGCAATTACGCCGGCGAGGTGTTCTCGATCGACGCCGAAACCGGCCGTGAGGAGTGGCGGATCGACACGATCGGCGGCAGTTTTGACCGCGGCGGCGGGGTCTACTCCACGCCGGCGGTGGCCTTCGGCCGGGTCTACTTCGGCTCGATCGATTCCCGCGTCTACAGCGTCGACATGGACACCGGTGAGATCGCCTGGTCGAAGTCGACCGGCGCCGAGGTCTATTCAGGTCCCGCTGTGGCCGACAGTCCCGGCACCCCCCCGACCGTCTATATCGGTTCCGCCGACAACAACGTCTACGCGCTCGACGCCAAGACGGGCGCGACCCGGTGGCAGCAAAACGTGGGTGGTCAGGTGACCGGGGCGGGCAGCGTGATCGGCAACGTCGCGTACTTCTCGGTGATCGGCGAGGCGATTGGAACCCTCGGCTACGACATTCGGACGGGCAAGAAGGTGTTTGAACACGAGCTTGGCGAGTACAACCCGGCGATCACCGACGGCGAGCGCCTCTACCTGACCGGGTACTCGACCGTGCGCGCATTCCGCCCCGAGCCGCCCGGGCGCAAGGTCAAAGGCAAGCAGAACGCCAAGCGCAAGCCGAAGAAAGCTGGCGGCGGCGGCTCGTAGCCGTGCGGCTCAGCCCGGCGGGATGAGCTTCGCAATTTCCCCGTTCAGCGAGAGCGTGTAGATGTGGCCCGCGTTGTCCTCAGCGAACGACGCGATCCGCTCGAAGACCACTCCCAGCGAGCGCTCGTCTTGGGCCTCGAGGGGCTCGAAGCTCCGCAGCAGTGCCTGGCAGAAGTCGGCGTAGACGTAGCGCCCGTCGAGCTCGGGCAGGTCGGGGTCGCGGACGACATAGCCGCCGGTCACCGCGCAAGTCGGATCCAGCTTGCCCAGCGGCTTGCCCGTCCGCTCGTAGCTGAACACGGGCGGGATCGCGCCGGGCGCGTCCACGCCGGGCTCAGCCCGGGCGGTGCCCTCGTATGCAGGCCAGCCGAAGTTGGCGCCGGCGAGCTGGTCGCCGTCGACGTAGTTCAGCTCTTCCTGGACGCTTGAGCCGACGTCACCGACCGAGAACCCGCCAGTCTCGCGGTCGAACGAGTAGCGCCACGGGTTCCTGAGCCCGTAGGCGTAGATCTCGTCCCTTCCGGGCTTGCCGGCGAACGGGTTGTCCGGCGGGATCGAGTACGGCAGGCCGTTGCCTGGGCTTGGATCGATCCTGAGCAGCTTGCCGAGCAGGCTGTCGAGATCCTGCGCCACGTCCGAGATCGGCTCCAGCGGCCCGCCGTCGCCGGTCGCGAGATAGAGGTACCCGTCCGGACCGCTCGCCACAAGCCCGCCCCAGTGGATCTGGTTCGGGTGCTCGATCGCCAGTAGGGGCCGCCGGCTGGCGAGATCCGCTAGGGGATCCGGGCCAGCCGCACGCGTGAACTCATCGAGATGCAGTTGCTTGTCGCGTCCGGCGTAGGCGACGTAGAGGTGCCCGGAGCGAGGGTAGTCGGGCGCGAACGCGAGCGAGAGCAGGCCGCCCTCGGCCTCGGTGTCCACGCGAGCGCGAATATCCAGAAACGGGTCGCGTGCCAGCTCGCCGTCGGCGCCGAGCACACGGATCGTGCCGGCTCGCTCGACGACGTAGAGGTCGCGCTCCTCGCCGGGCGGCTGGCTCAGAAAGACCGGCTCACGCGCCTCGCCGACCTGCTCAAGCTCCACCGCGGCCTTCCCGATCAGGGCGCGCTTTCCCTCGCGATCGTCGTCCCCGGAGCCATCGCACCCGGCGGCGACCAACGCCAGCAGGACCAGTGCGGCCGTAAAATGCGTCCAGCGGGCGGGTCGCATGCGCGCGCATCGTACCCGCGTTAGAGTCGGACCGGAATGCCCGCCCCGGCCATGCCGCGGCAAGCGGGGGTAACCCGCCTGCGCGGCCTACCAGACGGTCGCAACCGGCTCGAATGCGTGCATCGCTTGATCCGCCGTTACCACCGCGAGATCATGCTCGAGGGCGGTGGCGACCAAGAAGCGATCTGCCGGGTCTTCGGATGCAAAGCCTTCGAGGGCCTCGCTGCGAACGGCGATCCCGTGGGTCAGCAGGACCGCGGTCGGTGAAGATCTGCGCAGGGAATCCAGTACCCACTCGGCGGGGGACGGCGAAAGGGAAAGCCGTCCCTTGCGCGCGAGGACCAGCGTCTCCCAGGTCGAGATCGGCGACAGAAACAGCTCGCTCTCTGGACTGGCGATCGCCTGCTCCGCGGCGCCCGAAAGACGGTCTGGCACCAACAGGCGCCAGAGCCAGACGTGGGTGTCCAGCAGGAGCCTCAACCGCTTAGGGCTTCCCACTCAGCGGGATCCGCAGCAGGGGCGACGAGGTCGCCCAGGATCTCGCCTCGGCCCTGCATGACCCCAAGCCACTCGTCCGCTCGCTCCGGCTTCAGTGGGGTGAGCTGCGCTACCGGCTTGCCACGCTTGGTGATCGTGATCGGCTCACCCGATTCGCCGACCTCGTCGAGCAGGCGGAGGCAAGACTGCTTGAACTTGCCGGCGGCGATCGTTCTCATCCCCCTCAGATTACCATAGACACTGGACATGGACATAATGCGCGGGACACGCTCAGACGTGTGCAAAACCTCGATCCATTCGAAGATCGTGACCCTCAGGTTCGTCCCGCTGTACGAATCCTCCCCTGTCCCCGTCCCTATTTTGCATGTGAATCAGGTACGGCCGTGCAGAGAAGCACGGATGCAGTGCGCAAGGGAAAGGCCGGCGGGCCAACCTCCCCGTTACAAGCCGCGACGCGAACGAAGCGGAGCATTCCCGCGGCGTAAATTCAGAGCCGCACCGGGATGCCGGCCGCCGCCATGTGCTCCTTGGCCTCCCGGACCGTGTGGATCCCGTAGTGGAAGATCGAGGCGCAGAGCACGGCGTCGGCGCCGCCTTTGAGAATCCCCTCGGAAAGATGCTCCAGTCTGCCGGCGCCGCCCGATGCGATTACAGGGATCGGCACCGCCGCGGCCACCGCTCGCGTCAGCTCCAGCTCGTAGCCATCGCTGGTGCCGTCGCGGTCCATGCTGGTCAGCAAGACCTCCCCCGCCCCGCGCTCGGCGGCTTCGCGGGCCCAGGCGACGGCCTCGCCTCCGTCGACGCGGTCGCGTCCCCCGGCCACATACACCGCGTAGCCGGCGTCGTCCTTTTTCGCGTCGATCGCGATCACGACGCACTGCGAGCCGAATGTCTCGGCCAGTTCCGTGATCAGCTCCGGGCGGGCCAGCGCGGAGGAGTTGATCGACACCTTGTCGGCCCCGGCATCAAGCACGGCCTGGGCGTCGGCGACCGAGCGGATGCCACCGCCGATCGTGAACGGGATGAAGATGTTGTCGGCCGTGCGCCGAGCCAGCTCGACGATCGTGTCGCGTTTCTCGTGCGAGGCGGTGATATCCAGGAACACGAGTTCGTCGGCTCCCTCCGTGTCGTAGCGCTCAGCCAGCTCGACCGGATCCCCCGCGTCGCGGATCGCCACGAAGTTTGTGCCCTTGACGACTCGGCCTCGATCGACATCAAGACACGGGATGACGCGTTTTAGGACCACGGTGGGCCGTCCTGGGGTGGCCCGTCAGGCCTTGCGAGCGGCGGTCAGCGCCTTGCCGGCCAGCTCACGCACCCGGGCCCGCTCGCGCTCGGTCAGGTTCGACGGCCGTCCCTGTGACTTCTTGACGAGATCCAGCAGCCGCTTGCGCTCACTCTCCGAGAGCGCCCTGGACGCCGCGCTTCCCTTGCGGTAGACGAGGGTCGCCGCGAACATGACGCGCTTCCACGGGATGCGCCTGGCGGCGATGATGATTGGTCCTGCGGCCGGCATGCTTAGCGTCAGGTTAGCGCTCGGCCGCAAGCGCTTCGATCGCCTCGGTAACCTCGAAACGCCCCTCGTAAAGGGCGCGTCCCACGATTGCGCCGCCCAGCGCCGGCAGCTTGAGTCCGGCGAGCGCGCGCAGGTGATCGAGCGAGCCCACGCCGCCCGAGTAGATCAGCTCTGCGTCGAGGCCGGTGGCGATCGCTTCGAGATCCGCGAGCGGCGGACCGTCCATCGTCCCGTCCACCTCGATCGGGGTGAACGCGATCCGGCTCACACCCCGGCTGGCGAGCGCGCGGATCAACGCGGGCGCGGGCTCGTCGGAGATCTCGATCCAGCCCTCCGTCGCCGCCATGCCACCGCGTGCGTCTACCCCCACGACGACCTTCTGGCCGTGTCGGTCGAGCATCGCGTCAAGGAACTCGGAATCACGCAGCGCGGCCGTTCCGATCACGATCCGCTCAGCGCCCGCCGACAGCGCGGCCTCCACCGCCGCGGGTGTCCTGAGCCCGCCCCCGAGCTGAACACTCGCATCGACCTCCGCGGCGATTCGTCTTACGTGCTCCAGATTCGCCGAGGTTCCCGATCGGGCGCCGTCGAGGTCAACCACATGGAGCCACTCGGCGCCGCCGTCCACCCAGCGCGCTGCGGCGTCGAGCGGGTCGGCGTCGTAAGCGGTTTCCCGCTCGTAGTCGCCCTGCATCAGGCGCACCGCGCGCCCGTCGCGGATGTCGATGGCGGGATAGAGGATCACGGGCCTACTGGGTGACCTGCCTGCGCGCAGATCGCGGCGAAGTTGCTGAGCAGGCGCAATCCGGCGCCGCTTGACTTCTCCGGGTGGAACTGCACGCCGAAGACGTTGCCGCGCTCAACGGCGCACGCAATTCGCGCGCCGTACTCGGCAGTGCCAAGTACGTCGGACTCGTCCTCCGGCTGCGGGGCGAACGAATGCACGAAGTAGAAGGGCTGCTGCTCCGCCAGGCCCTCGGCCAAGCGCGATTCCTTCGCCCACACGACCGGGGACCAGCCGATATGCGGAACCTTGAGCCCTCCCGCTTCCAGTTCGGATACCGGTCCGTCGATCAGGCCAAGGCCCTCCGCGCCCCCCAGCTCCGTTGTCGAATCGAAGATCAGCTGCATTCCAAGGCAGATACCGAGCACCGGCACACCGGCTCCCGCCCGGTCGGCGATCAGCTCATCCAGCCCGCGCTCGCGGACCCGCTCCATGGCCCGCGGAAACGCGCCGACGCCGGGCAGAATCACGCCGTCGGCGGACCGCGCCCGGTTGTGATCGCTCGTTGTCTCGGCGCGCGCGCCGACACGCTCGAGCGCCTTTTCGACCGAGCGCAGGTTCCCCATGCCGTAGTCGAGGATCGCTATCCGGCTCATCCGGGCAGCGTAGCCAGGAACGCCCAGGCGAGTGGCTACTCGGTCAGGGTGCCCTTGGTCGAAGGCACGCCGCCTTCGCCGGGGTCGATCGCGACCGCCTGGCGAAGGGCACGCGCGAACGCCTTGAAGCAGGCCTCGACCATGTGGTGCGCGTTCGACCCGTAGCTGGTGCCTAAGTGCAGGGTGATTCGTGCGCTGTTGGCGACCGCGCGGAAGAACTCCTCGGCCAGCTCGGTGTCGAATCCGGCGATCGAGACAGGCGGGAGCTCGGATTCGAAGAGGCAGAGAGGGCGACCGGAGATGTCGATCGCGCACGTGCCCAAGGCCTCGTCCATCGGCACCGCGGCGTATCCGTACCGGCGGATCCCGGCGCGGTCGGCAAGCGCCTGGTCAAGCGCCTGTCCAAGGACGATGCCGACATCTTCGACCGTGTGATGGGCTCCCGTCTTTAGGTCGCCCGTCGCGTTCACCTTGAGCCCGATCCGGCCATGGCGACCCAGAAGGTCGAGCATGTGGTCGAGAAAGCCGACGCCGGTGGACGCCTCGACGGGCCCCCCGTCGAGGTTGAGGGCCAGGCTGACCTGGGTCTCCCCCGTCTTTCGCTCGATCGTGGCAGTGCGCGGCATCCCTCTCAAGTTACCTGCAAATCAGGTGCCTTTAAGGTTGGCACGGTGGGTTGCAGACTCGCCGTGCACACGCAATCCCTCCGCCCGGGCGATGGTCTCAACCGCCGGTGCAAGGGCCGCGGCCGCCGACTCGGTCAATGTCACTACGGATGTGCGGCGCAGGAACGTGCGTGCCCCGAGCGGGCCTGAGAAGCGCGCGCGTCCCGCCGTCGGGAGCACGTGATTCGAGCCCGCGGCGTAGTCGCCGAACGCGGTGGCGCCTCCAGCTCCGACGAACACGCAACCGGCCACGCGTTCGGCGGCGAGCTTGGCGTCGGCGCCGTCGAACCGTAGTTCCAGGTGCTCCGGAGCGATTGCGTCGATGAGCTCGAGGGAGCTCTCCAGCGACGGTACCTCGATCAGCGCCAGCGGGGCTTCGGCGACGGTTGGGCGCTCGCCCGCTTCCTTGACGATCGACTCGGCGATGCGGTCAAGCGCGCTCGCGTCGGGCGAGATCGCCAGCAGCGGGCTGTCGGGGCCGTGTTCTGCCTGAGCCATCAGGTCCAGGACGGCCTGAGCGGTGTCGGCGCCTTCGTCGAGGACGATGGCAAGCTCGCTGGGGCCCGCCAGGCCGTCGATGCCCACATCGCCGAAGAGCTGGCGCTTGGCCTCGGTCACCCAGGCGTTTCCCGGCCCGACGACGACGTCAACCGGGTCGATCGTCTCCGTGCCGAGCGCCAGCGCGGCGACCGCGTGTGCGCCACCCAGGGCATAGACCTCGTCGGCACCGGCGATCGCCGCGGCCGCCAGGGTCACGGCGCCAACCGTGCCGTCGGGCTCCGGCGGCGTCGCCAGCACGATCCGCTCGACCCCGGCAACGCGGGCCGGAACGCAGCACATGAGGACGGAAGACGGATAGGCGGCGCGGCCGCCCGGCGCATAGGCCCCCGCCGCCGCGATCGGGCGCGCGACGATTTGAACTCTCTGGCCCTGTGGCAGGGTCAGCTCGACTTCGCCGGCTTCCAGCTCCGCCTCCGCGACTGCGCCGATGTTCGCCGCGGCCAACTCCAGGGCGCCGGCCAGCTCGTCCTTTACCCCTTCGCGCGCCCGGACCAGCGCCGCGCCGGTGACGCGGTGCGATTCGCGGCGCTCGACCAGCCCGTCGAGGTGGACGGTCAGCTCCGCCAGGGCGGCGTCCCCTCGATTCCGCACGGCGGCCACGATCTCGCCCACGCGCTTGACCAAGCCGGGTGGCGGCGGCGCGGACGCACGGAGCCCGGCGACGACCGCGCCCGGATCCTCACCATCCCACCTGACTCGGGCGATCCTCATCCTGAGGCCTCCCCCAGGCGTGCCACAAGGTCGTCGATCTCGGCGGCGCGGAGCTTGTGGGCAACGCGATTGGCGATCAGGCGGGCGGTGCACGTAACGATCTCCTCCCGCACCTCGAGCCCGTTGTCGCGCAGCGTGCGGCCGCTCGAAACCAAATCGACGATCGCGTCGGCCAGACCCGAAACAGGCGCCAGCTCGACCGATCCCTTGACCTCGATCACCTCGGCCCGGCGCCCGGTGGCCTCGAAGAAGTCCTCGGCGATTCGCTTGTACTTCGTGGCGATGCGGATCGCGCCCAGCCGGCGCTGGTATGAGTCGAGGTGGTCGTCGTCCACCGGCGCCGCCAGGACCATCCGGCACGCGCCGTAGGAGAGGTCCAAGAGCTCGTAGAAGACGCGATCCGCCTGTTCCAAGAGCACGTCCTTGCCGGTGATTCCCAGGTGGGCGGCCCCCGCCTCCACGTACGTGGGGACGTCGGACGGGCGCATTGTCACCAGGATCAGCTCGCCCACGTCGAAGATCAGCGAGCGCGAGTCTCCGCGCGGCTCCGCGGTGTCGATGCCGATCCGGTCGAGCAGGTCCAATGAGCCCTCGAACAGGGCGCCGCGTGGCAACGCCAGGCGCAAGGGCCCCTGCGGCAGCGGCCGGCTGGCCTGGTCGATCCCGCTCATGAGCCGGAGTCCTTGCCGGCGATTCGCTCCTCTTCCGCCTGGGCGACGTGAACTCGTTCCAAGTACAACGCGAAGCCGACGGCGGGCAATGGCCTGCCGAGACGGCCCATCAGCTCGTCGTAGCGTCCCCCGCCACCGAGGACGTGGCCGAGCGCCGGGTCGTAGACCTCAAGAATCGCGCCGGTGTAGTACCCGAGGGCGCGCAGGAGCCCCAGGTCAAGAGCGACGCGATCACCGATTCCGCGTTGCTCAACGCCGCGGAAGGTCTGCTCCAGCGGCGCCAGGGCGGCGCCGACGCGCTCGGCGCCGAGATCACGTGCGCGATCAAACACCTCCCGTCCGCCACGCAGGCCGGGAAGCGCGCCCAAGAGCACGCGATCCTCGTCGCGCAGCTCAAGGCGGTCGAGCGCCGCCCCCAGGCCGACCAGGTCGCGGCCGGCAAGCAGGTCGAGCAGCTCGATTCGATCGGGCCCGTCAACGCCGGCTCCCCCGAGGACGCCCGCGTAGAGGGACGCGTCGCCAAGCCCGATCACGGCCCGGTTCAGACCGGCGGCGTCCAGCGCGGCTGCGAGCACCTCGATCGCCTCGACCGTGCCGCCGGGCGCTTCGGCTCCGATCAGCTCGATGCCCGCCTGGAAGAACTCACCCATCTGCCCTCTCTGCGGGCGAACTGCCCGGTAGGCGCGTGCGTTGTAGAAGAAGCGCAGTGGCAGGTCCGCGTCCTGGTAGCGGTTCCCCACGAGACGGGCGATCGGCACGGTCATGTCCGAGCGCATTGCCAGCAGGTCTCCGCCGGAGTCGAAGAACCGGTGGGCCGCGGGCGCCCCCGCCTCCCCAGCCAGCGCCAGGACCTCGTCGTACTCGACCGTCGGCGTGGCGACCTCGCCATAGCCGAAGCGCTCGAAGACCTCGCCGAGGCGGGTCTGCAAGGCACGCAGCTCGCGCATCTCGTCCGGCAGGATGTCCCGCGTCCCGGGCGGGATCGGGTGTGTCATCGGAATCCCCTCCTAGGCCGGGACGCGGTCGACGGCGACCCGCTCGATCCGGGCGCCCAGCCCCCGCAGGCGCTCGTCGATCGCCTCGTAGCCGCGATCGATCTGCACGATGTTGCCGATCTCCGTGATGCCCTCGGCGCAGAGCGCGGCGATGAGGATCGCCATGCCTGCCCGGATGTCCGGGCTCTCCACGCGCTCGCCGTGAAGCCGGCTCGGACCGCTGACGATCGCCCTATGGGGATCGCAAAGCGTGATCCGAGCGCCCATTGCCACGAGCTTGTCGACGAAGAACAAGCGGTTCTCGAACATCTTCTCGAAGATCAGGATCGTGCCTTCTGCCTGCGTCGCCAGGGCCAGCGCGATCGACGTGAGGTCGGCCGGGAACGCGGGCCAGGGACCGTCCTCGATCTTCGGGATCGCATCGCCGAGGTCGTCCCGAACCGCCAGCTTCTGGTTGGGCGGCACGACGATGTCCATTCCCTCGACCACCAAGTCGAGCCCGAGGCGACCGAACGCGCGAATGACCATGTGCAGGTCCTCAGGCGCGGTTTCGGAGATCCTCAAGTCCCCGCCGGTTGCGGCCGCCAGGGCAACGAAGCTCGCCACCTCGATGTGGTCGGGACAGATCCTGTGCTCGGCGCCGCCCAGCTTGTCGCGTCCGTGAATCGTCATCACGTTCGAGCCGATGCCGTCGATCTGCGCGCCCATCCTGACGAGCAGCCTCGCAAGGTCCTGAACATGGGGCTCCGACGCGGCGTTGGCGACCGTCGTCGGCCCCGGGGTCAGCGCCGCGGCCATCAGTGCGTTCTCAGTGCCCATCACGGAGGGCTCGTCCATGAAGACGGAGCACGGCTCGAGACCGCCCGCCGGCCCCTTGATCTCGATCCAGCGCGAGCCATCGACGGTGGCGCCCATGTCCAGGAAGGCATCCAGGTGGGGATCCAGGCGGCGACGGCCGATGAAGTCCCCGCCCGGCGGCGGCATCCGGGCCTCGCCGAAGCGCGCCAAGAGCGGTCCGGCCAGCAGAAACGACGCGCGAATCCGCGCGGAAAGCTCCTCGTCGGGCTGGGTCTCCGTGACCGAGTCGGCCTGGAGCCGAAGCTCGTGACTTGGCCCCCACTCCACCTTGACGCCGAGCTGCTCCAGGATCGCGACCTGGGCCTCGGTGTCGCGGATCCGCGGGACGTTGGTAAGCACGAGTTCCTCATCGGTGAGCAGGCACGCGGCCAGGATCGGCAGGGCCGCGTTCTTGTTGCCGGCGGCCTGGATCTCGCCGCGCAGGGGCTCACCGCCCTCGATCACGAATTTCTCCGTCATTGCATACCTTGCGGGCGGCTACGCCGCCCTTACATAGCTGCTTTCGGGGCAAGGCCCCTCATCAAACACACGGCTAGGGTAAAGGACCGAATCATGAGCGCTCCAACACGTGATGATGCCTGGGAACTTGTCTGCGAATGGGTCGAATCCGACTCCCTGCGCAAGCACCTGCTCGGCGTCGAGGCCGCGATGGCGGCCTACTCGCGGAAGCTCGACGGCGACGAGGAGCTTTGGGCGGTGACCGGCCTCGTGCACGACCTCGACT
>JALZKA010000140.1 GCA_030859475.1 Actinomycetota bacterium | reverse complement strand
GGGTGATCCCTGCCGATGGGCCCTCGTAGGCGAGGCCGCCCTGAGCGTCCAGCGCCAGCACCCGGTCCGCCTCGGCCAGCCCGCCCTCGACATCGTGCGTGACGACCACTCTGGTAACCCCGGCGGCCGAGATCAATGGGCTGACGGTTTCCCGTCCCGCGGGGTCGAGATGCGACGCCGGCTCATCGAGCAGAAGCAGGGCCGGGCGATGGAGGACGCAACGGCAAACTGCCGCGCGCTGGAGCTGACCTGCCGAAAGAGTCCGCACCAGCTGGTCACGCCGCCGGGTCAGGCCCGCCGTCGCGAGCAATTCCCGGATGCGGGCGTCCACGTCGGCGATTCGGTGGAGATGAGCGTGAAAGCGAAGCGCCTCGGTGAGCGTCAGGTCGCGGTAGAGCAACGGATCGTGGCCCAGATAGCCGATCCGCCCGCGGGCCATGAACGCTTGACGCGGTAGTTCGGCGCCCAACACGGTGAGGAGCCCGGCGGTCGGGCGCAGCAGCGTGCCGAGCATCCGCAGCAGCGTTGACTTGCCGGCGCCGTTGGGGCCGAGGACCACAAGTGTCTGACCCTCCTGCACCGTGAGCGAGACGCCGTTAAGGACCCGCTCGTCGTCGAACTCGCGGTGCAGCGCGTGGGCATCGATGACTGGGGGCGACACGCGGCGCATTCTCGCAACCGGCCTCCGATCCGGCTGATCGCGGTACGGCTGTGCGAGTTTCGCCAGCTACCGGGGACTGCTCGTCGTCCTCACGCGGCAGCAGGTCCATACTCAAGCGATGACCCGCACCCGCCTCTTGGCGATCGTCGCCACGGTGGCCACGCTCGGAGCGGCCGGCGTGGCGATCCGCTCCACGCTCTCGGCGCCGAGCCGGCTGGCCGTCGTCCAGTTCCGCACGGATGCGCCACTCGGCGCGGAAGGCTGGGGGTCGCGACCATCCCGACGTCCGAGCGAGCGCTCGCGGAAGCCCGAGTGGCCCCGAGTTGACTGGCGTGAGTCCACCGCCCACGGCGTCCCGGCGGCGGGCTCGCTTTCAGGCGGCGTCTTGCTCCCGCGAGAAGGGCCGCACCACTTCACGTGGGATCCCATCAAGCGCGTGAGCCCCAGCCCTGCGTGGCGGCGCTGGGGCACCGACGACGTGGTCCGAACCGTGCTCGGCGTGCTGCGCGGGTTCGCGCGGGCGCACCCGGGCGCCGCGCGGCTCGGGATCGGCGACCTCAGCTTGAAGCACGGTGGCAACTTCGGCGCCGAAGTCGGCGGCGGCATCGGCCACGCGACTCACCAGAACGGCCTCGACGCCGACATCTACTACCCGCTGCGCAGCAAGGCGGAGAGGCCGCCCGAAACCGTCGGCGAGGTGGACCTGCGGCTCGCCCAGGACCTCGTCGACCGCTTCGTCCGCGCCGGCGCCGTGACCGTGTATGTCGGCCCGAACACGCCGCTGACCGGGCCGCGGGGGGTCGTCGTCCCGCTGATCCACCACGACAACCATCTGCACGTGAGGATTGCGGCCGACTGAGCGACGGGACCCGGGACCTTCCCGCCTATCCGCCCTTGCGGAGCATCTTCCGCCCAACCTTGACCATCGGGGCCAGCCCGTCGCGAAGGCCGGCCAAGCGGTCGCCGGGGCGGCCGTAGAGAAGGCGCACCGAGGCTCGCAGGGCGTCACCGAGGTCCGAGTCATACGGCTGCCACCAAAGGTCGCGGGTCAGCCCCGGCTCCCAGGCGACGTGCTTGATGTTCACGCACTCGTAAAGTCCGAACTTCGAGTGTGATCGGCCGAGGCCCGAATCCTTGACCCCGCCCCACGAGCACTGACAGGCCCCATGCGAGTAGGAGTGGTCGTTGATCCAGACCATCCCCGACTCGATCTCCCGGGCCATGCGCTCGCCCTTGGCGCGGTCCCTGGTCCAGATCGACGCGCCGAGCCCGAAGTTCGAGTCGTTGGCGCGCGCCAGCGCCTCCTCCTCCGATTCGACGACGATCACCGGCGCAACGGGGCCGAATATCTCCTCGCGCATGATGCGCATCCCGTCCGTCACGCCCGTCAGGACGGTGGGGGCGATGAAGCTGCCGTCGAACCCCGGCACCTCCAGTGGCCCGCCGGTCAGACGCTCGGCACCGGCGCCGATCGCGTCGTCAACCAACTCGGTCACCGAAGCAGCCTGCTCGGCGGAGATCATCGGACCGATCTCCGTCGTCCAGTCGGTCGGGTCGCCCACGCTGAGGCGCTCGGTCTCGCGCACGACCCCGGCCAGGAACTCGTCGGCCACATCCCAGGCGACGTAGATCCGCTCGATGCCGGAGCAGGTCTGTCCGGAGTTGGCGAACGATCCCCAGACACAGCCGGAGACCGCGTTCTGAAGGTCCGCGTCGGCGCAGACGATCTGCGGGTCCTTGCCGCCCAGCTCGAGCACCGACCCCTTCATCTTCTGAGCGCAGATCTCCCCCACGTTGCGCCCGACCTCAACGGACCCGGTGAAGAACACCTTCGCAACTCCGTCCGACTCGCAGATCGCCTGCCCGATCCGGCCGCCGCCGTGGACGGTCCGCACGAGCCCCTCCGGCAAGCCCCCGCGCTCGAAAGCGGTCTGGATGCGCTCCCCGAGGAGCGGGGTCAGGCTCGCCGGCTTCAGGATCACGCCGTTACCGGCCATCAGGGCGATCGCCACCTCGCCGAACGGGATCGACCACGGGTAGTTCCAGGGCGCGATGACGCCGACCACCCCGATCGGCTCATAGCTGAAGAACGAGCGCTTCGACTTCAGGAACAGCTGCGGGTAGGGGATGGACTCGTCGGCCAGGATCTTCGGGCCCTCTTCTGCGCACCAGTTGAGGGCGTCGATCGTGGGGATCAGCTCCATGGTCAGCGCCTCGACCCTGGGCTTGCCCTGCTCGGCGGTGATCAGGGCCGCCACCTCGTCCATCTCGCCGACCAGGACCTCGGCGGTGCGCTTCAGGTACCGGCCCCGGTCCTCGAGCGAGAGCTGCGCCCAGAACGGCTGCAGCTCAGCGATCTCCATCGCGATCCCGTCCACGTCGGCGGGCTTGACCGTCGCGACCGTGCCGACCAACTCGCCGGTCGCGGGGTTGAACGACTCGAGTTGCCCCATCGCGATCCGAGTCTACGTCCGTGCGCGGGAACTACGTGCCGCGACGCCGACGCAGCTCGTCGATGCGCTCGCGAAGCTCCGCCTCGAAACCTCGCTCGGTCGGCTCGTAGAAGCGCTCGCCGCGGAGCTCCGGCGGGACCAGCTCCTGGTCGGCGAGCGCATCCGGCTCGTCGTGCGGATAGACGTAGCCTTGGCCACGCCCCAAATCCCTCGCCCCTGGATAGTGAGCGTCCCGGAGGTAGTCGGGGGGCAGCTTCGTGCCGTGCTCGCGGACGTGGCGGGTGGCGGCGCCGATCGCCTTGGTGGAAGCGTTCGACTTCGGGGCCAGCGCGAGGTAGGTAGCCGCGTGCGCCAGGTTGAGGGCGCACTCAGGCAGCCCGACCCGATCGACGGCGGCGGCCGCGGAGGTCGCCACCACGAGCGCCCTGGGATCCGCGTTGCCGACATCCTCCGAGGCGAAGATCACCATCCGCCGCGCGATGAAGCGCGGGTCCTCTCCCCCTTCGAGCATCACCGCCAGGTAATAGACGGAGGCGTCCGCGTCGGAGCCGCGGGTCGCCTTGATCCAGGCCGAGATGTAGTCGTAGTGGCGGTCTCCCTGCCGGTCGTAGAGGATCGCTTTGCGCTGGAGGGCGTCCTCGGCCGTCGCGACATCGATCGGGTGCCCGCCGGCGCGCGCGGTCTCAACCGCTCGCTCCAAGGCGTTCAGGGCGGTGCGAGCATCGCCACCGCTGCGGCCGGCGATCAGCGACAGCGCGTCGTCGGCAACTTCCGGCGGGTCGGCAATCCCGCGATCGGGATCCGTCAGGGCTCGCCTCAGAATCGCGTTGAGGTCGTCCGCACCCAGGTCGTGAAGCTCGTAGATCTGGGTGCGTGACAGGAGTGCCCCGTTGACCTCGAAGTACGGGTTCTCCGTAGTGGCGCCGATCAGGGTCACCAGCCCCTCCTCCACCGCGGGCAGGAGCGCGTCCTGCTGCGCCTTGTTGAAGCGGTGAATCTCGTCCAGGAACAGCACCGTCCCGCGACCGGCCCGGCGCCTTTCGCGGGCGCGACCGATCACGGCGGTTACCTGCGCCTTGCCCGCGTTCACCGCCGACTCCTCCTCGAAGGCCGCCTCGGCCGAGCGCGCGATGATCCGGGCCAGAGTGGTCTTGCCGGTGCCGGGTGGGCCGTAGAGGATCGCCGAGTGCGGCTCGCCCGACTCGACCGCGGTGCGAAGCGCCGAGCCTGCGCGCAGCAGGTGCGCCTGCCCTGCGAGCTCTTCGAGGGACCGCGGCCGCATGCGTACCGCAAGC
>JALZKA010000008.1 GCA_030859475.1 Actinomycetota bacterium | reverse complement strand
GATCGGCGCCGGCCGGCTCGGTGCCTGAGGGCTCTTCGTCGACCGGCCCGGGCTCGAGCGGCGCTTCGGCTAGATCCTCCCGCGGTCCACTCGCCCGCTCTTCGTCGAGGGCGCCGGCATCCTCCAGCTCCTCCTCGAGGTCGAGGTCGAGGTCGACGTCAAGCTCGAGGTCGGCTTCGGGCAGTGCTAGCGCCTCCTCATCCTCCGGAGTCTGGTGATCGAAGAACGTGGTCGGCTGGTCGGCGATCGCCTCGCGCTCCGCGGTGCTGAACGTGCTGGTGCCTGCCGCCGCCGTGGCCTCCTCTACCGCCGCCGGATCCTCGGCCTCGGAAACCGCGGGCTCCGGCGGCGCCTGGGGCTCCTGATCGGCATCGGCCAATTCGACCTGGGCATGGTCTCCGGTCTCGCCGAACTCCGGCTCGCCCGGGCGGGCGGGCGGGCCGAAAGCTTCATCCTCAAGCTGCTTCAGCTCTGTCTCTTCAGCCCCTTGACGGCGCTTCAGGTCCAGATGCTGGCGGATGGCGTCGTCGAAAATTCCCATCGCGGATGACCAACGGCAAAGACTACTTGGACTGGGCGGTCGTGTCTTTTGCCGCGACCACCCGGTTCTTGCCGCTCCGCTTGGCCCGATAGAGGGCTTGGTCGGCTGCCACAAACAGATCGCGGACGTCGTCCGCGGACCCGGGCATCGTCGCCGTCCCGAAACTGGCCGTCACCCGCAGCGGCTCACCGCCGGCCCGATTCGGGATCCGCTCCGACTCGAGCCTGACCCGGATGCGCTCGGCGACCTCGACCGCACCCTCGGCGTCCGTCTCGGGAAGCGCGACTACGAACTCCTCGCCCCCGTAGCGAGCCGCCTCGTCGATCGCGCGTGGCTCGGAAGCCAGGACCCGCCCGACGGCGCGGAGGACTTCGTCGCCCTGCGCATGGCCATGCGTGTCGTTGATGGCCTTGAAGTCGTCCAGATCGAGGATGATCAGCGACAGCGGGTGATCGAATCGCAAGGCGCGCTCGGCTTCGCGGTGGGCCGTCTCCCGGAAGGCGCGGCTGTTCTGCAGCCCGGTGAGCTCGTCCGTCACCGCCTGCTCGCTGACGCGCTCATGGGTCGAGATGTTTCGCATCGAGGCCGCCGCCTGATCGAGCAGATACAGGAACATCTCCCGCTCGGGCCCGTCAAACGGCTCTCCGCGGCGGGCGACGGCGATCGCGCTCCCGTCCAGATCGGCGTCCCGGCCAAGTGGGGCGGCCAACGCGTGCCCGTCCCCTCGCTTGGCGGCGACACGAATCCCCTCCCGGCTTGCCCGTCCGGCCCCCGCGTCGGCAGCGTCCCGCGCCGATCCGGTCACGTTTCTGGGACGCTCGATCAGGGTGCCGTCGGCGAGCGCGACGCGGACGTACTCGGCCGCGCAAGCGCTGAGCGCGGTTTCCGCGAACGTCGCCATCAAAGCGTCCCGGTCGAGACCCTCCGCCCCCGCCTTGCCGAGCCTCCGAGCCGATTGCGTCAGCTCGTCCCGCTGGCGGCGCAGCTGGGTGATCTGGGCCTCGAGGCGATCGCTCATGCTGTTGAACTCCGTCGCCAGGCCCGCCATCTCATCCCCGCCGACAACCGGGACGCGCTGCGAGAAATCGCCGGAACCGATCCTGCGCGCGACGTTCAGCATCGCGTCGATCTGACCCTGAAGGGTGCGGAAGAGGACAGCGATCAGGGCCAGCGCCAGGCCCACGAAAACCACGACCAGGAGCGCCACCGCCGGGCGGGAGTCCAGGAAGCCGCCGCTCTCCACCTCGCTGATCACCACCACCCGGTTCGCGTCCTCGCCGAGCGCCGCGGCGGCGGCGCGCAGCTCCCGGCCGGCGATCTCCGTGTCGAGCGAGTCACCGGACGCGGGCAGCGGATCGATCTCACCCGCCGCGGTCGACGCTCTGGCGCCTTGGGGACCCGCCAGGATGACCTCCAGGCCGGTGAGCCGGGATACCTCCTGCACGTATTCGTTCTCGCCGGCCACGGAAGCCACGAACTCGTAGGGCCCCTCCGTTCCCGTCGTGCTCACCCTCGCCGTGGCGACCGCGTTCCGGGACGACATCGCCTTCAGCTCAGCGCCATCCGGCGTGACGATCGTCAACGACTCCAGGCCGACCTCGCGCCCAGCGGTACCAGCGGCCTCCTCGATTTGCCGGCTGTCCTGCGAGCGGATCGCATCCAGGACCTTGGGGTCGATCAACAGCTCCGTTGCCAGATCCTTGGCCTCCTCGCGCTGATCCTCATAGACCCTGAGCGCGGCCTCCAGGGCAACCGACAGGCGGGCATCGGCCTTCCCTGCCTGCGCATCGCCCGTCACATCCGCCGCGAGAATCGCGATCGCCGCCATCGGGATCGCCACCAGCAGAATGAAGAAGAGGCCCAGGCGGTTGCGAAAGCTCACGAGCGGGAGCTTAGGGCGACTCCTGGCCAGGCGCGAGTTATCCTTGACCCGGTGCCAGCAGGCTGGCATCCCATGGGGCTATAGCTCAGTTGGAAGAGCGCCTGGTTCGCAATCAGGAGGTCGGCGGTTCGAGCCCGCCTAGCTCCATGGCCCGTTCCCCGCTCTGCGATGCGCTTTGCGGACCTTCGGACAACGCGGCGGGGCGTCCCCCTCGGAGCCGCTCCACTCCGCTGGTGCCCATTCAGAGCCTCTTAGCGTGACGAGACTCCTCCTGCGGCTGGCTCCGGGGGACCCCGGACGTCAGCCCCCTAAAGCCATCTCGAGATAGGCGCTTCGCATGGAAAGCACCTATCTCCTGATCGCGAGATACTGCGCGGGCGATGTCGCAGGAGAACGTTGAGATCGTCCGACGCGGTTTCGGCGCGTGGTCCCGCGGAGACGCCACGGCCTTGATTCAGGGGCTGCTGGACCCTGACGTGCTCCTCCAGGTGGACCAGGCCGGCCAGGGCGTCTACCGCGGGCACGAGGGCGCGATGGAATCGCTCGTCGGCTGGACCGAGGACTTTGATGACTTCAGGGTTGTCCCCGAAGAGTTCTTGGACAACGACGACTACGTAGTCGTCCGGACTCGACAGACGGGGATCGGGAAAGCCAGCGGCGTACCGATGGAAGGGCTGGCCTGGTTCATCTGCCAGATGCGCGAGGGAAAGGCGATCCGGGTTCACGTCGTCGTAAACGAGCAGCAATCCCTCGAAGCCGCCGGGCTGTCTGAGTAGCTGCGCGATCACGCGACGACCTCGATTCGAGGCAGGGCTATGCCGGTTGTCGGTTTATCGGTGGAAAGGTGGAAGGGCAGGCACTGCGCGATACTGCGCAGACGATGTCGCAGGAGAACGTGGAGCTGGCTCACCGCGCCTATGACGCCGTCAACCGCCGCGACTTGGAGACGTTCCTCGCCTTCATTGATCCTGAGGTTGAGTTCGTCTCCGGTTCGGCCTTTTTTGAGGGCGGCTCTTATCGCGGCCACGACGGCGTCCGCAAGTGGTGGCGAGACATCTTTAGCGTCTATCCCGATTGGCGCACCGAGGTTCTGGACGTGCGCGACGTCGGGGATGACCACTTGATCGCCAGCCTTCGCGGCCGCGGCCACGGCGCGGGTAGCGGAGTGCCCATCGACCAGGTGCATTGGCAGCTCGTCCAACTGCGTGAGGGCAAGGTGATCTGGTGGCGTACCTATGTGAGCGAGGCCGAAGCCCTCAAAGCCGCCGGGCTGTCGGAGTAGGTGCTTCGGACGAAAAGCGCCTACCCGAGTAGCGCACTCGCCGCCGGGATCACAGGACTCGTTCGGCTTCGGACTGTCTCGACTATTTCCGCCGTGTCGATGCCTTGCAGATAGATCGACGTAACGCTGAGGTTGGCGTGGCCGAGCTGACGCTGGATGACATTCAGCGGAACCCCTTCTCGAGCCATCTCCACAGCATGGGCGTGCCGAAGTTGATGAGGCGCGAAGCGTCGGCGCACGCCTGATTCTGCGGCTACTTGTGCGAGCCGGCATCGGGCGGCACCATTTGCCCAGGGCCTGCCCGGCCTTGGCGGGTTGATCGTGCATAGCAGGGGCCCAACGGGTAGCGACCGCCGATGATCCAGCCAAGGGCGGAGTTGTTGCCAGCCCCAGTCGTCCATGCCTACCGTTCGGCGGCGCCCGCCCTTGCCGCTTCGAACGATCAGCGATCCTCGATCGAGCTCAAGGTCGGCCTCTTGTAGAGCGACGGCTTCTGCGATCCGCAAGCCGGCTCGCCACAGGACGACGGTCAGACCGCGCAGGCGTAGCCCGTGAGGCCGGTCTCCTGCTTGACGCATCACGGCGATGATCTCCTCGACACGAGGCGGGTCGGCGGGGTAGCGGCGCCCCTTATTTCCAGGACGCCGGGTAGTGGTGGGCTCCATAATTCCTCCTCAGGTGGTGAAGCCCAACCTTCAATGATCTAGGCACTTCTCGTCCAAAGCGCCTACTCCGAGAGCCCGGCGGCTTCGAGGGCGTCGGCTCGGTCCCGGTAGCTCTTGACCCATATGGCCTTGCCGTCGCGCCACCTCACCACCTGCCAGATCGTGTCCTCGAAAGGGACGCCACTCCCCTCACCGCGCCCCTGAAAGCGGACGTTGCTGACGGTCGCGTCCGCAACAGCGCGGACTTCGAGGACCGTGGCGTTGAAGTCGGGAAAGGCGCTGAAGATGCTTTGCCACCACTCGCGAACGCCATCGTGACCTCGATAGATGCCGCCCCCTTCGAGCCCGAGGAGTCGCGGGATGAACTCCCCCTCAGGGTGCAAGAGCGCCAGCATGGCTTCAAGATCGCCTCGGTTTATGGCGTCGTAGACGCGGTGGACCCGCTCGACGTTCTCCTGCGACATCGCCTACTCCGACAGCCCGGCGGCTTCTCGCGCCTCAGCGGGGTTGAGATACCACTCGTAACGCTGCATCTTGCCGTCAGCCAGCGTCACGACAGAGCCAAAGGTCTGGGACCCAAAAGCCACTTCGCTTGTTCGGCCCACACCCGAGAACGTGCCGGTAACCAGGACCCGCTCCTCAAGATCAACCACCTCTGTGATGTCGAATCGGAGGTCTGCAAATGAATCGCTGAACGCGGTGAGCGCTGTTCGCACTCCACTCAGCCCGTGCCGGGTACCGGGTTCCATGGCGTAATCGGGGTTGGCCCACTCCCCGTCGGGGTGGACGAGCCGAAGGGCGGCCTCGATGTCGCCTCTGCCTACCGCCTCGAACAGTTCCTGAACGATTTGCACGTTCTCCTGCGACATCGCCCGCGCAGTATCTCGCACGGGCGGAGATAAGTGCTTTCCATGCAAAGCGCCTAAGTAGGCAGTGAGGCCGGGATGAATCCCAAGCGATTGGGCACCAGGCGGATTCTGGTGCCCAAATCCACATACATCCACGTACATCGACAGGCATCGAATCCCGTAATCGACGCCTATTCGTGCCTGAGAGCGTCCCGCTTCGCAATCAGGAGGTCGGCGGTTCGAGCCCGCCTAGCTCCATCTCCGTTTTCTTGCTTCCGGCTACGTACGCGGTGGATCCGCGACATCACGAGTGCGCTTTACTCCAGCCGTCATACCGAGGAGATCTCGGTACAGCTCTTGGAAGCCCGTCAACCGCCAGACGCCCGCCGTTCGGCCGAGACCGAGTACGCGCGAGGCCGAAAGCGCAGGATCTGATCGTCGGACAGCTCGATGCCCTCCGTCATCCGCGCCGGGTCGAAGACGAGCGTGCGTTCGCCGTCATCCTCGCCGCCGTTCGCGACGCCAGTCACCTGGAGAACTCCGGCTGTGACGGTCTCGCGCTCATCGGGCCAGGCCGCGGTCGGGTCATCCACGGAGTCCCTTTCGGAGGCAAGCTGAAGCTCGAGCGTGAACTCGGCCGGCCCGCGCGCAATCCGCTCGCGGATCTCCTGCTGGAGATAGTCGGGGCCGCGCCCGCGCGCCTCCCGTCGCGAGATCGCTGCCTCACTGGCCACCGGCAACCATCGATACCGGACGTAGCACCCGTCGCCGGCGGCGTCGATCCACCTGTAGGCGTGAATCGCGTAGTAGTGGCAGGACGCGTAGCTCGGAGGGGTGATCACCCCGGTGGAGGCGAGACGCAGCCCGGAAAGGACCCGCGGGTGCCTGGCGAGGAAGATGGGAAACCTCCAGACGCGGGCGAGACCCGGCTGGCTGGCGTGTACCAGCTCGACGAAGTCCTCCGGAGTGCGCACCGGGAAGTGCGGCGAGGTCTGGGCAACGATGTCCGTGCGCGACCCGTCCGGGAGGTGAAACGTGGTCGCCAGCCCGCGAACGTCGGCCTCGTAGTCGGGCGAACCGGGGTCGCCCGAGCCGTTGGAGAGGCGAACGGTCACATCGACGGGCTGCCCCTGCATGTGGGCCGCCCGCGTGAGGCGGGCCGCCTCCGCGGTGGGAGTGAATCTGCCCCGGCAAAGGGTTCCCTTCGCGTGCAGCGCTCGGTAACCAGGATGGCGCCCGAACACCTCGTGCATCGCGTCGACCGCTCGCTCCGGCGTGATCACGGGCCGACCCGATCCTGAGCCAGCGCGCACGCCGTCACGCGGGAAGCCAGCCGGGCGGAAGCGTGCCTGCCGGAACCTCGCCAGGGAAGTCGGGGAAGTAGCGTCGTGCCAACTCGGCGGCGGGGCGGCCCTCGAGCAGGGGCCGCAGGTCGCCGAAGGTCAGCAGTAGGCGCAAGCTGGCGCCGATCTGCAGGTCCGCTCCGTTCGGGGCCGACCCCCCGAGTACACCCTCTGCGATCCAGCCGTCGATCCGGTCGAGCCAGGCAGGGAGCGTCGCAAGGTCGCCGCGCACCGTCGCGTCGTCGGCGTTGTTGAGGCGGGCTCCGAGCGCAATCGAAGGCCCGGGCGTAAGCGTGATCGCCCACAGCGGCAGCGCGAGGCGGGCACCCTCGAGATACGACCGAAGTGCGTCGCCGCGACGGCGGAGGTTCGCGTAAGAGATCCGGCGGACCGCGTCCTGGAGCACCTCATCGCCCCAGCGCTCCGCCTCCAAAACGCGCTCGCGCGCCGGGCCCTCCGCCGGGTACAGGGGTGGATCCGGCACGAGCTCCTCGAGCCGCTGGAGGGTGGCCCGCGACCCAACGACTCGCTCGCCGTCGAGAACCGCACCGGGCACGGTGGACTGCCCAAAGCGAAGCCGCATGCGCGGCTTGTGCAGAAGCGTGATCAGGTCCACGCGCTCGTACTCCAACCCCTTCAGCCGCAGGGCCGCCTCGACACAGGCCGACGGATGGGAGGCTGGGACGGCGTACAGGCGCACCTTCATCGCGCGCCGCCGACCCGATTCTCGCTGGCGTGTCGCTCCACGCGCCGTTCTACCCGCCTGCGATGCTGCCCTTGGCCGGATCGCCCGCCGGCAGCGGCTGGAGGAAGCGGACCTGCGGCGGCTCGGCGAGCAACTCCGCGGCGCGCTGGCCGAGTGCCTGTATGTAGGGCTTGGCGAAATGCTCATCGAGCGCCTCGCGGGAGGTCCAACGCTCGACCAGCACGAGCTGCGCCGAATCGTCGGTGGCGCGATGCACGCTGTAGAGCTGGCAGCCCTCCTCCTCGTGTGTCTGTGCGGCCACATCGCGCAGGCCGTCGGCTACCTCCTCCTCGTGGCCGCGCTTCGCCGTGAGCAGTGCCACCACAACAACCTCTGCCATCGCATCTCCTGAAGGTTCGATATCAGCGCGAGAGCATAGACAGTCTGGATGCAAGGCGTCAAGTTTGCCTGACCAGCGCGACTACCTGTAATCCTCTTCCCGTGGCGCTCGCGAGAATGCGGACAGGGACAAGTGGCCGGCAGCAGACCCGGGAGGGGATTCTCGGGGCGGCGCTCGCATGCTTCTCGCGCTACGGCTACCGGCGCACCTCCATGGAGGAGATCGCGCGTCAGGCAGGGATCTCCAGGGCGGCCGTCTACCTTTACTTTAAGGGCAAGGAGGAAGTGTTCCGGGCCCTCTCAGAACACCTCCAAGAGGATCAGCTCGCCGAGGCGGAGGCCGCGCTGAAGGATGAAGACCCCGTCGAGGAGATGCTGCTCCGCGTCCTGGAGGCCAAGCTACGAATCGTGATCGAAGTGGTCTATACCTCTCCGCACGGGGCGGAACTACTCGACGAAAGCAGCCGCCTCTGCGGCGACATCGCGGTCGCCGCCAGACGGCGCTTCACCGCGATCCTGCGACGGCTGCTCGCCGACGCCACCGCACGTGGCGAGCTTGCGCCCGAGCAGGCCGGGCTGAGCCCGGCCGCGGCCGCGGAGCTGATCGCCGACGTTTTCCGCGGGCTTGAGATCGGAGCCGAAGGGCTCACCCCCGCCGCCTCCCGGCGGCGGCTACGGCAGGCGGTGTGCGTGCTCGTGGGGGGCCTCGGGGGCACGCCACGCGGCCCTGGCTAGGCGGGGCCCCAAACCCTGTACGCGAACTGACGCTATTCGTATAGATCGTCTAGAACCCGTTAGGATGGGCGCGACCCGGACCTCCCTTCGCGGTCGAGAGATGAACCAGCCCCGAGCAATACTCGTCGTCGTCAGCAGTCACGACCGGATGGGCGAGTCCGGAAAGCCCACCGGCTACTGGCTCGGCGAGGTGACCCACTTCCACGAGCCGCTCGCGGAGCAGGGCTTCGAGATCGACGTCGTCAGCCCCAAGGGCGGCAAGGCGCCGGTGGATCCCAAGAGTCTCAGCAGCCGGGACAAGGTAAGCGCCGCATTTCAGGCGGATCGGAGCCTGGGGCACAAGCTTGACGAGACGATGACGCCGGAGCAGGTGGACGCCGACGCGTACGAGGCGATCTACTACGCCGGCGGGCATGGGGCAATGTGGGACCTGGCCGACAACGAGGCGCTGGCCGGGCTTGCGGCCCACATGCACGAGAGCGGCAAGCCGGTAGCGGCGGTCTGCCACGGCTCGGCTGCCCTCCTCAACATCGTCTCGGGAGGTCGCAACCTGATCGAGGGCCGGCGCGTGAGCGGCTTCGCGAACGTCGAGGAGCGCCTGATCCGGCTCGCGAAGGTGGTGCCGTTCCTGCTCGAGGACGAGCTGCGCGCCCGCGGCGGCGAGTTCAGAAAGGCGCGCCTTCCGTTCGTACCGCATGTCGTCTCCGACGCGAGGATCATCAGCGGCCAAAATCCTCAGTCCGCACGAGCCGTCGGCGAAACGCTGGCGCAGACGCTCTCCCGCCGTGCTTGAGCCAGGCCAACTCGATCGGCTGAGCTCGACCGACGCCTCATTCCTCGCCCAGGAGGTGTCGGGATCACACATGCACATCGGCGGGGTGATGGTGTTCGAAGGGCCGCCACCGGGTGGCGAGGAGTTCGCGGACCACATCTCATCGCGCCTCCATCTCGTGCCTCGATACCTCCAAAAGCTCGTATTCCCGCGCTTCCAGATGGGGCGGCCACTGTGGATCGGCGACCCCAGCTTCAACATCGAGTACCACGTTCGCCACACCGCGCTGCCGCCGCCGGGCGGGTTCGAGGAGCTGCGGATGCTGACGGCGCGGATCTTCTCCCAACGGCTTGACCGCTCGAAGCCGCTCTGGGAGATGTGGCTGGCGCAGGGCCTCGACGACGACCGCTTCGCGGTGATCTCGAAGATCCACCACTGCCTCGTCGACGGTGCCTCGGGCGTGGACCTGACGGCCGTTCTCTTCGATCTCGACCGAGAAAGTTCGCCGCAGGCGACTCCGCCGAGCGCGCCGCCGAGGGCCCCCGAGCCCTCCGAGGCAGACATCATCGCGAAGGGCGCCCGGGATCTGATCGCCGTCCCACTCTCACTCGCGGGCAGGGTCGCAGGGGCGGCGAGAGCTCCGCAGGCAACGCTCGAACGCGGGCGCGAGGTGGCCGAGGGACTTGGCGAGGTGACGAGAGGCATCATCGGCGGGACGCCGAAGACGCCGCTCAACGTGCCGATCGGAACCCACCGCCGCGTCCACTGGGTCCGCACGGGCCTCGACGAGCTGAAGTCGGTCAAGAACGCGCTCGGCGGGACGGTGAACGACGTCTTCCTGGCTGTTGTAACCGGCGCGCTGGCGCGTTGGCTGAGCACCCGCGGCGTGCGCACGGAAGGCCTCGAGCTGCGCGGCTGCGTTCCGGTTTCGACCCGCGCCCCCGACGAGCAGGGCCAGTTCGGCAACCGGATCACGATGATGATGAGCCCGCTGCCCGTTTACATCGACGATCCGGTCGAGCGACTGCGCGCGGTGAGCGAGGCGATGCGTGGCCTCAAGGAGTCGAAGCAGGCGCTCGGCGCCGAGGTGATCGCGGGACTTCAGGAATTCACGCCGCCGACGGTGTTCGCCCGCGCCTCGCGCCTCAACTTCTCCTCGCGCGTCTACAACCTTCTGGTCACCAACGTGCCCGGGCCGCAGTTCCCGCTCTACCTCCTTGGCCGCGAGCTTGAGACGCTGGTGCCGATCCCCTTCCTGGCCCCGCAGAATGCCCTCGCGGTGGCGATCATGAGCTACAACGGCGGCGTCGCGGTCGGGCTGATGGGCGACTACGACGCGTTCCCCGAGCTGGCGGCGTTCGGTGGCTACGTGGCCGAGTCGATCGAGGAGCTGAGCGAAGCGGCCGGGGTCACGAGCGGGCGAAACGCCACCGGGGCAGCCGGATAGGCCGATGGCTGGTGATCGATCCGTGATTGACCTCCACGGCAAGCTCGCGCTCGTTACCGGCGCGTCTAGCGGCATCGGTGCCGCCACCGCAACGGCTTTGGCGCGCCAGGGCGCCCGGCTCGTGCTCGTGTCCCGGACACGGGAGGCGCTAGAGAAGGTCGCCGGCGAGATCGAGGGCGCCGGCGGAGAGGCGTACGTAGTGGCGTTAGACGTGGGCGACAGCGCTGCCGTGATGCAGGCGGCGGAGCACGTGACGAGCGAGATTGGGGTGCCCGACGTGATTGTGCACAGCGCCGGCGGCGGCCGCTACCTGTTCGTCGACGAGACCAGCCCCGAGGAGCTCGTGCAGATGACCCAGGTTCCCTACCACGCAGCCTTCTTCGTCACCAAAGCATTCCTGCCCGCGATGCTGGCTCGCGCGAGTGGCGCCATTGTGGTGCTGAACACCCCGACCGTCGTCGTCTGGCAGGCCGCGATGGGCTATTTCGGCGCGCGCTACGCGCTGCGCGCCTTCGTCGAATGCCTGCGCGCCGACCTGCGAGGGACCGGCATTACCGTGACCTCGGTCAACCCGGGCAACGTCGCGACCGAGTACTCCGAGCGCAACGACGATTCCGATCGCCGTCTGCCGCGACTGGCGAACCTCTCCCCGCAGCAGAGCGCTGCAGATGTTGCCGACGTGGTCGTAAAGGCCGTGCGCCGTGGCCGGGGGCGCGACGTCTACACCCCGCTCGGCGTCAAGCTCATGGTCGCGCTGGCGCGCCACTTCCCGCGCGCGATGGGCCAGCTGATCGTCGCAACCGGAGCGTCGCGGGACGTAATCATCACCGAGGCTCGGCGGGAGGCTGGCAAGTGAGTCCCGTGATCGCGCTCGCGCCAACGCTCGCATGAAGGTCTCCCTCACCGACAAGGTAATCGCGATCACGGGCGGGGCGCGGGGGATCGGTCGCGCGACGGCGGTCGCCTTGGCGGGTGAGGGAGCGAGAGTGGCGATCGGCGATCTGGATCTCGGTGTCGCAAAAGCCGCAGCGTCCGCGCTGGATGGCGAGGTCCTCGCCTTGGAGCTCGACGTCACCGACCGTGGCTCGTTCGAGCGCTTCCTGGGCGCCGTCGAGCGAGCGCTCGGACCGATCGACGTGCTCGTCAACAATGCCGGCATCCAACACGTCGGCGCCTTCGCCAGCGAGGACGACGCCGCCACCGCGCGGCAGGTCGCGGTCAACTTGATCGGCGTGATGCTTGGGACGAAGCTCGCGCTCGCGCTAATGCTCCCTCGCCGTCGCGGCCGGATCGTCAACCTCGCATCGGCAGCCGGCAAGGTGGCGACCCCGGGTGGCGCCACGTACTGTGCGACCAAGCACGCCGTGGTCGGCCTCACGGAGTCGGTACGGGAAGAGATCGCGGGGAGTGGGATCGAGGTGACGGCCGTCCTGCCGGCGATCATCGACACGGAGATGGCGCGCGGCATTGCCAAGGCCCGCGGCGTACGGGCGGTCCCGCCGGAGGCGGTCGGGAGGGCGATCGCCCGTGCAATCGCTCGCGGCACGCCGAGCGTCTACGTGCCCGCCTACACGGGTGCGATCAACGCGCTGTTGACCGCGCTGCCGCGCCGACCGCGAACTGCACTGCGCCGGTTGATGCGGATCGACGAAATCCTGACCCAGGCCGACCCCTTTGCCCGCGCGGCTTACGAGGCGCGGGCGGCGGCGAGCGCGCCAGGGCGAATCGAGGACCGGCAAAGCGATGCCCTCCGAGGGCATGAAGTCAAGACAACGAGGACAAGGGAGCGAAATGGCTGAGGTATCGAAGACCGTCCTGGTGACCGGCTGCTCGTCGGGGATCGGGCATGAGACGGCGAGGCATCTCGTCGGCAGGGGCTGGACCGTATACGCGACGGCAAGGCGGGCGGAATCGATCGCTGACCTGGCGGAGGCCGGCTGTCGGCCGCTTGAGCTGGACGTCAACGACGAGCTCTCGATGCAAGCGGCCGTTGCGGCGGTGGAGGAAGCCGAGGGCGCCGTCGGCTGCTTGGTCAACAACGCCGGCTACAGCCAGTCGGGCGCGGTCGAGTCAGTAGACCCCGACGCGCTCCGGCGCCAGTTCGAGACCAACGTCTTCGGGCTGGTCCGCATGTGTCAGCTCGTCTTGCCGGGCATGCGCCGCCAGGGTTCCGGGCGAATCGTCAACATCAGCTCGATGGGCGGCCGTCTGACCTTTCCCGGGGGCGGCGTCTACCACGCCAGCAAGCACGCCGTTGAGGCGATCAGCGACGCGCTCAGGTTCGAGGTCCGGGGCTTCGGTGTCAAGGTGGTGTGCATCGAGCCCGGCCTGATCAGGACCGGTTTCGGCGACGCGGCGGTCGGAAGCTTGGATGAAATCGGCGCAGGAGACGCCGCCGACATCCCCTACGCGGGCTTCAACTCGGCCGTCGCGACAGCGACCAAGGAAACCTATGAGGGTCCCCTAGGCCGCCTCGGCGGCGGGCCGGACAAAGTGGCGCGAAAGATCGAGCGCGCATTGGCGACGCGACGGCCGAGGGCCCGCTACCGGGTCACGCCCTCAGCTGGAATCTTCATCGCCCAGCGCCGCCTCATGCCCGACCGCGCCTGGGACGCGTTCATGCGCACCCAATTCCCGACCCCGGGGGAATCGTAAATCCTGTCCCCCGGAACTTGCCCCCAGTTCTGAGTTCGCAATCCAAACGCAGGTCACATAGGCTTCCTCTCCTGTCACTCAGCCGTCTCGAATAGAGGGAGAGCCCATGCCTGTCTATCCGTTACGGAAGCTTCGCGCCTGCGGTCCAGGCCCTCGCACACGTACCGGACTGCTCGGCGCTGGTGCAGGAAAGCCAGCAACGATCGTCTGCGCGTGGTCCGATCCAGAGCCTGGTACAAATCTGGGGCAACTCCTCTCGTCTCACGGCGAATTCAGGATCTGCTCTTGATCGTTGTACTTCGCAGTTGCGACTGCTATCGCGGCGGTGCTGACCTGGTCTTGATCATTGGGCACCAGCCGTGTTCTGGTGCCCAAATCCGCGTACATCCACGCACATCCGAGGGAATCCGATCCCGAAACTGACGCCTATTCGTGCCTGAGAGTCCCCCGCTTCGCAATCAGGAGGTCGGCGGTTCGAGCCCGCCTAGCTCCACTTCAGGGAACCCCTGCATAGGCGGAGTTTCCCTCTTGTGAGGCTGAGGTTGCGACGTTGTGCAGCCGAAGGGACCTTTTGGGCTCGCCTGGGAAGATGCGCGATCTCCCGGATAGGGTTTGCGACATGGAAGGCGGTCACACAGCCTTCGTGACTGGAGGCTCGGGCTTCATCGGCGGGGCTCTCGTGCGACGGCTGCTCGCCGAGGGCTGGTCAGTGCGAGCACTGGCGCGCTCCGAGAGATCGGCGGCGACGCTGCGCGACCTCGGCGCGGAGCCCGTCCAGGGCGAGCTTGAGGACGCCGACTCGATCGGCCACGGCGCGGAAGGCAGCGACATCGCCTTCCACGCCGCCGCCGCGGTGCTCGAGTGGGGCCCGCGCGAGGAGTTTGTGCGCGGCAACGTGACCGGAACTGAGAATGCCCTGCGCGGTGCCCGCGAGGCGGGCGTGCGCCGTTTCGTCCACGTGGGGACCGAGGCGGCGTTGATGGCCGGGCAGCCGCTGGTCAACGTCGACGAGACGGCTCCGCTGCGCCCCGACTCAAAGGCCCCCTACGCGGCGACCAAGGCGATCGCCGAGCAGCGCGTGCGGGCTGCGAACGAGGAGGGCTTCGAGACCGTCGTTATCCGGCCGCGGCTGGTCTGGGGTCCGGGCGACACGACTATCCTGCCCGGCCTCGTCACGGCGGTTGAGGAGGGTCGCTTCATGTGGTTCGGGGGCGGCAACCACCTGACCGACACGAGTCACGTCGACAACGTCGTCGAGGCGCTGCTGCTGGGAGCCGAGCGAGGACAGCCTGGCGAGGCTTATTTCGTCCACGACGGCGAGCCGGTCGAGTTCCGGCGTTTCGTCACCGATTTGCTCGCGACGCGAGGCGTGAAGCCGGGCGAACGCAGCCTACCCACGGTCGCGGCGAGGCTTGCGACCCCCATACTCGAGAGGATCTGGAAGTTGATTCGCCGTGACAACGCCCCGCCCGTAACCCGGCTGTCACTCTGGCTCGCCTCGCAGGAGTGCACGATCGACATCTCCAAGGCGCGCAGAGACCTCGAGTACCAGCCGGTGAAGACCCGCGAGCAGGGGCTGACGGAGCTCCATCAAGCCGCCTGACGGCCGTCATCTACGGTTTCGTCCACGTCCAAGGGCAATCAGTGCGATCCCAAGGAGGTTGTCGTAGGCCGTTTTTGGGACGCCGTCAACGAGCGGGATCTCTCTCGGCTCCTCGAGCTCCCGGCACTGCTCGTCGGTACAGAGCGGCTGGCACCAGGGGACAGGCGCTTCCATGCAATGCACCTAAGTCCATATATCCGTCAAACTGATGCTCGGGGATCTCATCCTGTGAGCTGCTCGGCCAGTCCGATGATGATGCGCTCAGGGCCACGCAGGAAACAGAGCCGGTATTTGTCCTCGTACTGCGCGATCTCGCCGACGAGTTCAGCACCGTGGCTGCGCAGGCGGGCAACGACGTCGTCGATGTCGTCGACAGCGAACATGATGCGGCGTATGCCCAGCGCGTTCGCCGGCGCGCTTTCCGGCTCGGCTCTGACCGCCGGCGGCGTGTGGAACTTCGTCAGCTCGACCCGGCTGTGGCCGTCCGGGGTCCGCATCATGACGATGTCGGCACGGACATCGCCTAGCCCGACGACGACGCGGTCCACCCAACGACCCTCGACCGGCGCCTCGCCTTCCAGCTCCATACCGAGTTCGGCGAAGAACGCTTTGGCAGCCTCGAGGTCGTCGACAACGATGAGAACGTTGTCCATCCGCTGAATCGAAGGGGTCGCATTGCGTGAATCATGGTCTCCACAGCTCCTCCTTGCTTGATGGGCTCTTTCGAAGTTCGGTCAAAGTGGCGATACTTGAAGTCCGATGCTGGTTGAGGACGTATTGGCGCCGGGGCTCCGCGTCGTCTTCTGCGGGACCGCGCTTGGCAATCGCTCCGCTCAGGTCAAGGCGTATTACGCAGGTCCCGGGAACAAGTTCTGGCGCACCCTCCATGACACCGGGCTAACGCCGGTTCGTGTCGAACCGCAGGAGTACCCAAGGCTTCTCGACCACGGAATCGGCCTGACCGACATCTGCAAAACCCGCTCTGGGTCTGACCAGGAAGTCGGCCGAGACGCCTTCGACGTGCCGCGGCTGATCGAGCAGCTCGAGTGCTACTCGCCGAGGTGGATCGCCTTCAATGGAAAGAACGCGGGCCGGGCCGGGCTGGAAAGACCCGTCGAGTACGGAGTCCAGCCGGAGCGCATCGGCGACACGTCTTGCTTCGTGCTTCCTTCGACCTCTGGCGCAGCCAGCGGCTACTGGGACATCGCCCAGTGGCGTTCCCTTGCGGACCTAGTCGGGCGGGAATAGTGCTTTTCGTCTCTATGAAGAAAGCGCCTAAGTCCTACGACGGGTTTAGGCTCCGCCAATGACGCTCTACGAACTACTGCTCCTCTTGCACATCATCGCCGCGATCATCTGGGTCGGAGCCGCGACGACGTACTTTGCGCTCGAGCTTCGAACCGACCTCTCCGGCGACGTCGAACGCGAAGCAAGCCAAAACGACGATGCCGAGTGGCTTTCGCCGCGCCTCTTCATACCTGCATCGATGGGGACCCTCATCTTCGGAGTCCTCGCCGCGATCGAAGGAGACTGGGACTTTGGCTCGCTGTGGATCATCGTCGGCCTCACCGGGTTCGGAGTCTCGTTCGCTGTGGGCATCGGCTACTTCGAGCCGGGGATGAGGAAGCTCGCAGCCGCGATCGAACGCGACGGCGCGACCCACCCCGAAGTGCGCCGCTCTCTGGCCAACCTCAAGATGGTCGGCCGCATCGAGCTCGCGGTGCTCTACGTCGTGGTGGCGTCGATGGTGGCCAAGCCGACGGGCGACGATGGCGGAATGCTCCTCGTTCTAGCGCTCGCCCTGGCGGCCGCCGCCGCCGGTGCGTTCGTGTGGCGCAGGCGAATGTCAGTGTGAGCACCTAAGACTCACTCGCCCTTCGATTACAGGCTCCCCTAATCAGCGATCAACCCCGACTTGACACGGGCGCTTCTTCATAGAGACGAAGAGCGGGGGTGCTCGCAACCCGCCAGAGGCGTGTGACGCTAGCCGTCCGGAGGAATGACCCCGAGCTGCTGCATGAAGCTCAGTTGATCCATGCACAGCCAGTGCTCGGTGATCCTGCCGTCGGCGGTTCGAGCCCGCCTAGCTCCACTCCACTACGGACGCCTATAGCTTGTCGGGCGCGCGGCATTCAGTAGTTCCGCACCCAGCACGATCGCGTACCTGCCGGGCCGGGTTGATGGGCGCCTCTTCCGCCGGCCCACTAACTGCCGGTGCGCTCGCGGTGCTTGCATCCAGGCCAGCAGCAGGGCCGACGCTGGCCTTCCTCGAGCTCCTCCTGGGTCCGGCGAATGCGGCGCTCTCGGGTCATCTCCTGCTTGGCATCCTCGACCCAGCAGATGAACTCATTGCGGGCCAAGGGTGTGATGTCCTTCCACGCGTCGAGTGCCGTTGTGTTGGCGATCAGCGCCTTCCGGAGGTCTCGGGGCAACTCATGGACTACCCCACCGGGCACTGCCTGGCTGCTCATAAGGCCGCACGGTAGCGAACCGCAGGAGCCGAAGTATTTGCCTCAACGACGGAAGTCGCGCTGCGATCGCCAGATCCTGGTCGGATAGGGTGTGCGCGTTCGACGAGGGGAAACGGGAGGACTGGCATGAGGATCGATCTGTTCAAGGGCGGCGCGCTGGTCGCATGCCTCGCCGCGCTGGCCCTGCCGGCGTGTGGCTCTGACGATGACGAGGCCGGAAATGACGAGGGTGCTGCGAGCGCTGAGCTACTCGCGCACGACGAATTCGTCGACCAGGCCACCACAGCCTGCGAGCAGGCGCACGAGGCCTCGGGCGAGCTCAATGAGCAGCTCGGGGAGGCCGATGTGTCCGCTCCCGAGGCGGCGGCGCCCCTGTTCGAGGACCTCGCCGGCGTCACCGATGAGTTGGCCTCCGATCTCCAGGCGCTTGAGCCCGCCGCGGCCGACGTTGCCGACTCCGAAACGCTCATCGGGCTTCTGGAGGACGCGGCGGCAAGGGTCGAAGAGATCGCTGCTGCCGTGCAAGACGGTGACCCGGAGGCGGCGTCGTCTCTTCAGGACGAGGTAAACGCGTCCGGCGAGGAGCTCGAGCAGGTCACAGCAGACCTCCACCTCAGCGCGTGCATCGGGGTCACGGATACGACCACGATCACCACCGAGCCGGAAGCCGAAACCGACGCCGGGGCCACAGCGACGCCCGAGGCAACCACGCCGCCCGGCGATGACGCGTCCGGGGAAGCCTCCGATCTGCCGCCATGCTCGGAAGGAGTGCTGCCTTGCGTGAACCCCGACGGCTCGGTTACCGAGCAGGCTGGCGGCGGCGTTGCCGGCAGCGGGGAAGCGGCTGACCTCCCGCCCTGCTCAGAGAGTCCCCCGCCTTGTCGAATGCCCGACGGCGCCGTGATCGAGCCCTGAGCTCCCGAGTGGGGGTGCTTCACCCTGTGGTCGTTTCGCACCAGCTCATCAGGCGATGCTCAGCAGGCGCGTGCGTACTTGTGGGCGCATGGGAGGGAGCCCGAGCGGACGATGATCTCGCTCCTTGTGATCGCGTAGTACTGGACGCCGTCCTCGACCCAGGACATGGCCACGGCGGTTTCTCCTTCCTCGGTGTAATCCGGCTGCCCGAAGCCTTCGAGGCTCGCCGCTGCGTCGCCGACTTGAAGGCGCTCGAAGGCCTCGGAGTCGAACGAGGACCCTGGCCCGATTCCGAGCAGGAGCAGCACGCCGGCGACAACGATCGCGAGTCCACCGAGGACGAATGCGCCCAGGCGATGCGTCTTGATCCAGTAGCCGACGTCGGCCAGAAAAGTGCCTGCTCGCTCCAGCATGGGACGAAAACGCTACCGACCCCGAACCGGGTGGTCAGGCGCCCTCTTCGATCTGCCCCTCCTGCTCCTTCAGCTCCTCGGCCACCTCATTGGCGCTCTCGCGGCCGTCGACGACAGGCCCCTCCTCCTCTTCGGAGTCCTCGCGGGGATGATCGTTGGTGGTCTGATCCGGCTCTTCGCTCATGGTTCGCTCCTCTTGGCTCGGGAGCTTCTCCCTTACCCGCCGCGATCTGGATCAAGCCGCCTGAAAACAGCGCCCGATGGCCTAAAGAACCCGCCCGCCGAGCGAGATCGTGGGCGGACGCAGATCGACAGAGGAGGAGTTGCGCACCCAGGTCGAGGAAAGAGAGCGGCGGACCAGCTCCTGAAGCTATCGGCCGGCGCATGGAGCGGCGTCCTGCGAGGCGACAGGCTTTGCGCCGTCACCCCCATGGGTCGCACCTGTTGGCGGGAACCGCCTGCTGGGATGGGCGCGAGTCGGCAGAGGACCTGCTCGCCCGGGCTGACCGCGCGATGTACGCGTCGAAGGCCGAAATGGCTCCTGGCTCGGCCGGGAGGCAGGCGCGAGCGGTCAGGCTCGCCCGTCAATCCTGATCGCGCTCGACCCGTTCCCGCTCCTCAAGCTTTTCCTTTAGGTAGGCGGCCTTGTCCCGGCGACGTTCGTGCTGCTTGGCCTCGTTCGGCTGCTCCGATTCGGCTAGCAGGCGCCGCTCCCGGCTTTCCCGGTTTGCCTGTTGCTGCTTGAGCTCCTGGGTAGTCGGCTCGTCCTCATCTGCGCGGGACTCGTCCATTCCTGCAACGTAGCGGCTAGCGATGTCCGCACGCACATTGATTTGTGCACACCAGAGGGGTGCGAATCAACGTGCGTCGCTGCTGCGTACGGCCTGAGCCGCCGCGAGGATTGCGGCGGCCGAGCGGTCGATGTCGTCCGCCGTGGTCTGCCATCCGACCACTGACACGCGCATGACCGCCTGCCCGCGAAAGCTGCTGGCGCCGAGCCAGCAGGTCCCGTCCTGTTGCGTCCGCGCAATCACCGCATTGGTCGCCTCGTCGTCGCCTTCGAAGCGGACGAGCACCTGGTTCAGGACGACGTCGTTCAGCACCTCGACCCCGTCGGCCGCTGCCAGCAGGTCCGCCATCCGCTGGGCGTGCTCGCACGAGCTGTCGATGAGGTTGGCGATCCCGGAGCGTCCCAGCGAGCGCAGCGCCGCGTAGACGGGAACGCCCCGCGCGCGGCGCGAGAACTCCGGCGTCCAGTCGAAGCCCCACGGGATGTCCTCGTCGTGCGGAGGGATGTAGGCCGATGTCGAGGTCATCGCAGCGCGGTGCGCTGAGGGGTCGGCCACCGCTGCGATGCCGCAGTCGTAGGGCACGTTCAGCCACTTGTGAGCGTCGGTCGCCCACGAATCCGCCCGCTCGAAGCCCTCAAGCAAGCGGCGGCGAGACGGACTCACCGCAGCCCAGAGCCCGAACGCGCCGTCGATGTGACACCACGCCCCGCTCGCGCGGCAGGCGTCGACGATGTCCGCGATCGGGTCGAACCCGCCGGTGTTGATCTCCCCGGCCTGAGCGCAGACGATCGTCGGGCCGTCCTCCTCGGCGAGCGCGGACTGAAGCTCCGCCGGCAGCATGCGGCCCTGGTCGTCGCTCGGAATCAGGCGAACGCGCTCGGCTCCGAGCCCGAGCATCCGGCACGCGACGGTGACGGTGACGTGCACCTGCTCGCCCGCGATCACGCGAATCCGTGGCCCGCCTTGAAGGCCTTGCGCCTCCACGTCCCAGCCGGCGTCGCGCAGGACGGCATGGCGTGCGGCCGCCAGACAGGTGAAGTGGGCCATCTGGCAACCCGTCACGAAACCCAGGCCGCAGGTGGCCGGCAGGCCGAGCAAGTCCCGCACCCAGCCGGCGGCGACCTCCTCGGCGACCGACAGTGCCGGAGCCGCGACGTATCCGCCCCCGTTCTGGTCCCAGGCGGAGGTCAGCCAGTCCGCCGCAACCGCGACAGGGAGCGCCCCGCCGATGACGAACCCGAAGTAGCGCGGCCCAGCGGAGGCGGTCAGCCCGGACTCGACGTCGCGTGCGAGGTCTGCGATGACCGCCCGGGGATCCTCGCCGCCGTCGCGGAGCGGGCGATCGAGTCGTGAGCGCAGCTCGTCGACGCCGGCTTCGGCACCCACCGGACGCGAGGGCAGGCTGTCGATGTACTCGTGCGCGAGGCGGGCGGCGGCGTCGAGGACTTCGTAGCGCGGGTCGATCCGGCGACTGTAGCTACCCCTCCCCCGGCGCGTAGAGGCTGACCGAGTCTGTCTTGCCCTTGAGAGTCACCCCGTCGCGCTCGACCAGCTCGCAGCTTGGGGATCGGAGCAGTTCCTTCGTGCGCTTGGCGACGAGGATCGTGTCGCCGGTCTCCCGGGTGGCAGCCTCGACCCGCGACGCGACGTTGACGGGATCGCCGATCACGCTGAACTCCAGGCGGCCGGCTCCCCCGACGTTGCCGGCCACCACCTTGCCGGAGTTGAGGCCGATCCCGACCGGCAGCTCGTCGACCCCCTCTGACCCCAGGTCCGCCTCGATCTCGAGGGCAGCGGCAAGCGCCCGGTCGGCGTGGTCCTCCCGGCGGCGGGGCGCTCCAAAGACCGCCATCAAGCCGTCGCCGATGAACTTGTCGACTCGGCCTCCGTGCTCGTGGATGATCGGCACGATCCGCTCGTAGAGCCGGTTGACGGCGGCGACGACATCGGCAGCGTCGCTCTTTTCGGCGAAACCGGTGAAGTCGCGGATGTCGATGAACATGATCGTGATCTCGACTTCCTCGCCCTTCAGCTCGGCGCCTTCCTCGAGTACGTGGGCCGCGACCTCCGGGTCCACGTAGGTGCCAAAGGTGTCGCGAATCCGCTCGCGCTCGGCCAGGCCTGCGGCCGTCGCGTTGAACCCAATCTGAAGCCGGCCGATCTGGCTCCCGTCGTAGACCGGGATCTGCACGTCGAACTCGCCGCGCTCGACCTGCGCGAGTCCCTTGCGCACGGACCGGATCGGGTCCGCGGTGGCGCGCGCCGCAAGGATCACGGCGAGAAGCCCCACGACGATTCCGATCGCCGCGAGGACCACCATCGCGATCCCCAGCTCCTGCCGAGAGGCGTCGTCTCCGGCAAGCACGAGCAGGCCGACAGCCATCACGCCGAGGACGGGCAGGCCGGTACCCAGCCCCCAGGCCAGCACCGCTCGGGTTACGACCCCCGGCACGACCAGGCGCTTCGGCAAGCCGTCGGCAAGCGCCCGCGAGGCGGCCGGGCGGGCGATCCGCTCCGCCAGGAGATATGCGCATGAGGCGGTGACCAGGCCCGTCACCACGATGATGATCACCACCCGCAGGGCAAGCTCGGCGGAGTAGCTGAGGTTCAAGGCGCCGAAGAGCGCCGCTGCGATCAGCCACAGGCCGGCCTGCACGAAGAAGAGGCGCAACGGGGCGTGCAGGACCAACCGCTTCTCCTTGGGCGTCGCCGGGCGTTCCTCCTTGAGCCAGAGGCGCAGGCCGAACAGAGCCTTGATCCCAATCCACACTCCGAGCGGGACCGCGAAGATGAAGTAGCCGACGGCGGCGGCGGCATTCACCAGCCGCACCTGAGCTTCGTCCGTGACGGGCGGGACCGGGACCACGAAGATCGCGAGCACGAGCACCGTCACGAGGCCGACGAGGTTGGCTGCCACGATCGTGATCGACAGGCCGATGCTGCCCAGGCGCCATAGGGCCAGTCCGGAGAGCCTGCTCTCGCCGGGTCGAGCCAACTCGGTCCGTGCGTCGCGAAGGTCGGGGAGCGCGGAGGCGGGTGACTTCACCCGATCGACCCTACTTGGGGCCGCCGGGCGGGATCTCGCGGATCGCGCGGAGGCGCGTGCGGAGGCCGCGCGACCGGACCAATGCGCGGCGCAGAGCGCGCCGCTCGCCCGGGCCCGGGCGGCGGGGGGCACCGTAGCGGTAGCGATTCTCCCGCAGCCGGGCAACGTAGACGGCGGGGCTCGCGCCAAAGCCGGCCGCCAGGCGCCGCTCGACCTCAAGCAGGGTCGTTCCCGGACCCAGCTCAACCCCAAGAGCGGGCAGCGCCCGCTCGAGCTCCCGAAGCTGGGCTTCTGCGCCGGCCGGCGAAAGCAAGCGCTCACGACGCCGCCAGAGGACCACGGCGATCGCGAGGCCCGGAATCAGGACCAGGAGCGGCAATGGAGATCGGCCTGACTCGGGCTCGCCCCGCGAGCCGCTCCCCTGCGGGCCCGATTGCGCCGCCTGCTCGATCGAGAAGGCGCGGCCGCGGCCGGTCGCGTCGACGCGGCCCGTGGGATCAGCTGCCGTGAGTGTTTCGGTGCGCGCGGGCGCCGCAGCGGGAGTGGGGTCGACGGTGACCCAGCCAACACGGGGAAACCAGACCTCGACCCAGGAGTGCGCGTCCGTGTCCCGCACGACGTAGCCGTTGCCGTCGGGTTGACCCGGCGCGAACCCGGAGACGACGCGAGCCGGAATCCCAATCATCCGGAGCATCAAGGCCATCGCTCCAGAGAAGTGCTGGCAGTAGCCGGCGCGGTCTTCGAACAGGAACGCAGTGAGCGGCTCGCGGTGATCGGGCACGTCCTCCTCGTAGACGTAGCGGTCGGCGAGAAAGCCCTGAAGCCGGGCGATGGCCGCGTATGGGCCGTCGGCCGAGCGTGTGAGCCGCACGGCCAGGTCGCGCACCCGGTCATAAGCCGTGCTGTCGATCCGGCCGGCGATCGGGGCTCCGTAGCTGTGGATCACACGCTCGCGGCCCCGCAGCGGCGCGGTGACCTGGACCAGGGGCGCTATCGGTGCGGCCGGATCCGCCGCCCCAGCCGGGTTCCGCGCCGCGGGCAAAAGGAGCGTCGTGTAGCGCTCGAGCCGTGACGGATAGCGAACCTCGCCGAGCGCGCGCAGCGATCTGGCCAGCGGATCGGGCACGTACGCGGTCAGCGAATACGAGTCGCCTTTGGTCAGCGGCGTCCCTTCGATCTCGGTGGTGCCGTCGGCGCCGATTCCGCCGGTCGCGATGCCCTCGATCGACGTCGGGGTACCCGGCGCCGGAACCAAGTCGGTTTCGAGGCCCAAGATTCCGAACTCGGCCTCCTCGACCCAGCGCGGATGCCGTTGGATGTGCAGAGCAGCCGCGCCCGACAGGTTGCCGTCCCCGGCGCTGGACGAGCCTGGTACGCCCGAGCTGGTCCAAACCTCGCCGCTGAAGCTGTCAAGGACGGACGTCCTCCAGTACATCGGTCGATCCGCGCGCACCCGGAAGAGCTCAAGCCCCCGCTGCGACCAGTCGAACGGCCCGTAGCTGTGGTTCCAGTCGAAGCCCACGATGTCTTCCTCGCCGAAGATGCGCCACTGCGTGTAAGGGATGGCGGGATCGGAGGTATCGACGCGCGCCGCGGCGGGTAGGGCAGCTGCGGCCGCGATCGCAACGGCCAGGGCCGCGGAACCTCCTGCGCGCGCCGGGGTGCTCGGGAGCCATAGGAAGAGGGCCACGAACGCCAGCAGCGCCAAGCCGTGGGCGAGCTCCGCGCCGGGGGCATCCCACGTCACGGCGACCCCATACAAAGCGAGGAGCGCCGCCAAGGCCGCAATCCGACGCCCGGCAGGCAGGCGCCGCGCTGGCCAGAAGGCCAAGGCAGCCGCGAGGGTCAGCGCGAGTGGGGCGGCCGCCAGAATGCCAAGCCGGCGCCAACCGTCGGCGCCCTCGTAGGGAAGCTCGACCTGGCTGATCCCCGCCAGGCCCATCTGAAGCTGGCCCGCGAGCTCGCCCCAAGCGCCTGGCCAAAGCATCCGAAGCGGAATGCCGATCGCGGCCAAGCCACCCGCCAGACCCGCGACGGCGGCGGCCACGCCAAGGACGGACGCCGCGTGGCCTCGCGCCCTCCCCAGGGCCAAGAGGACCACTACGAGCACGAGCGATACACCGACCGTCAGCGCCCAGCGCCCGAGCGGCGGGGTCGCGATCAGACTGAACCAGCTGAGGCTCGCGAAGGCGGCCAACCCGGCGAACGCGATCACCTGGAGGGGCTGTTTTTGCGGATCGCTCATGCCGCGCTCCTGGCCCGGCTCGCCCGCGTCCGCGAGCGAATGGCGCTGCCCTCGCACCCGGCGACGCGAAAGGCGGCCGGAGCGGCGGCCCGGAGCGCCGAGACGACGTAGTGGGGACCGGCACCGACCCGCGGCAGGAGCCGGACCGCGGATTCCGTCTCGCCCGCCGTAACCAGGAAGACGCTTCCCTGCCCGCGGCCGGCCGCCCCGATCAGGGTCGGGGTTCCCGCTTGCACCACCGCAAGCGCGGCGTGAAGCGCCGGCCAGGTCGCAAGGCGGGCGTCGAGCGCTCTGGGATTGCGACGGCCGGGCAGCAAGAGCGAGCATCCGGAGCTGGCCGCCAGGTGGACACAAAGCGAAGCCGCCGCGCGAACCGCGCGATCCAGGGCCTCCTCCGAGGCCGGGTCCATGGCGTCCAGGACCACGAGCGGGCTCGGCTGCGCACTGGCGACCATTCGCCGCTCATAGAGGTCGCCGCTCCGCGCGAAGGCCGGCCAGTGGATGCGCGATGCCGGGCTGCCGTCACGATATGGCCGAAGGCCGTCGACCTCGAACTCCACCGCCCGCGCTTCGAGCACACCACCCACGCTGTCGTCGCCTGCCCCGCCGCCGCCGTCGCCCGATCCGGCCACGCCCGGCGAGCGGATCTCGACGGCTTCGATCCGCGGCAACACCAGTACCTCGCCGTCCGGGGTCCCCACGACGCGGCGCGAGCAAAGCCCCAAGGGGTCGCGGATCGTCCAGGCGCCTCCCCTCGCCTGATACCGACCGCGGCGCGGCATGCGGATCTGGAGGTCGAGGTGCCGAGCGTGGAGGGGCCCGACCTGCCTCACCTCGGGCAGAAGAGGGTGGCTGACCTCGCCGCCGGGGGGCGGTAGCAGGCCGGCCCGGAGTCGCACGTTGAGCCGATAGGAGTCACCCTCGACGATCCGCGTCGGCCCCGGCTTTCGCTCAAAGCGAGCTCCATGGGCCGCCAGCGTCACCCAAAGCCAGGCGGTGCCCGCCAGGACCGCCAAACCGACCCCGCAGACCACAAGCGACGGTGAGCCGAACCCCCAGCCGCTGAGAGTGAGGAGTGCTCCAAGGCTCGCCGTGGTACCGGCCCGAGTCACGGCCCGTGCGCCTGCCTAGATCGCCGGGACGCGTTCCAGCGCCGAGTCGATGACGGAGCGTGCGCCCGCGGGGTCGATCGCATCAGGCGCCAATGCAAGCCGGTGCGCCAGCACGGCGGGCGCCAGAGCCTTGACGTCATCGGGAAGGACGTGATCGCGGCCCTCGAGCGCCGCGAGCGCCTTCGCCGCGCGGAACAGCATCAGCCCGGCTCGGGGGCTGGCCCCCAGCTCGACCCGCTCGTCGGCCCGCGTGGCCTCGCAGATCGCTACCACGTAGCGGCGGATCGGCTCCGCAGCGTGGGTGGCCGCCGCGCCCCGCTGCGCTGCGCGGACCGCGTAGGCGTCGGTGACGGGCTCCAGATCGAGGACGCGATCGCCCGCGGCATGCTCGTCCAGCATCGCCGCCTCCTCCGTCGAGCTCGGGTAGCCCATCGAGACCCGGACCATGAAGCGGTCGAGCTGTGCCTCAGGCAGCGGATAGGTCCCCTCGTACTCGCTCGGGTTCTGGGTGGCGAGGACTAAAAACGGGCGCGCCAGCTCGTGCGGGTGGCCGTCGACGGTGACCCGGCGCTCCTGCATGCACTCGAGCAGTCCCGACTGGGTCTTCGGCGAGGTTCGGTTGATCTCGTCGACCAAGACCACGTTCGCGAACACGGGACCCGGGTGGAACTCGAAGCGGGCGTCGCGCTGGTTGAAGACGTTGGCGCCGACCACGTCGGAAGGGAGCAGGTCAGCCGTGCACTGCACCCGGGCGTACTCGGCCTCGAGCGAGGCCGCCAGCGCACGCGCGAGCGCCGTCTTGCCGACGCCGGGATGGTCTTCGATCAGGACGTGCCCCTCGGCGATCAACGCGACGATCACATCGCGGACCACCTCGTCCGCCACCTTGACTGCCTGGCGCACGTTCTTGCGAAGCGCCGCGCCCACCTCGGCTACCGCCGCCGGGTCAAGGCTCTTCACTTCAGGCTCCAACCCCATCTGTCTGATGCTACGCCCGCCGACACCTGGCGGTTCATTTAGCGCAGGAGAGCGGGCGGGCTAGCCGTCGATCCTCTCCGGGGGGACTGGCGGCGCCGGCTCTCCGGGGATGCGCCCCGGTCGCGCGGGCCCGGACGCGGCAGGCTGCTCGCGGGCTCGGCGGTCACGCTGACCACACTCGCAAGGTAGGCATCGCCCCGGACGCACATCCGCCGAGCGTCGAGAAACAACCCACCACGGGGCGTTTCTCGACACTCGGCGAGGAGGGGCGTGCGGGCAAAGAAATAGCGACCCGGTGAAGACTCAGCTCTGCCTGCCTCGTGCGTAGCCTTCGCACGATGAAGCTTTGCGAGCCTCCTTCGAAAGCTTCGTCACCTGGCTTGGTGACTACCTCTTTCTCCCGAGCCGCTGTTTAGGCAACTTACGGCTCGGAGGGCCTGGCGTCAAGAGAACGCCGCGCGGGTTTCCGCAAATTCCGGGGATTTGCTTCAGGGCGCACCCTGAATCATCCGCGCCGGGAGGCCGCGGGCTCGGCGCGGGCGAGCTCGCGCAGGTTCTTCGCTCCCCTGCCGGCGAGCATCGCGAGCATGGCGCCGGCGATTCCCAGGCCGATCACGTCGAACACCGTCAGGTCGAGCTCGCCGACGCCGAAGTCGAGGCCTGCACCGAGGACCAGGGCCGTGTTGAGGGCGATCAGCACGAGCCGGATCTCCGTCGGGCCGATTCGGCCGTAGCCGATCGAGAAGCGCCCGAACGCCTGGCTTTCCAGGTAGACGTTGATCGAGAGGATCAGGTAGGCGACCACGATCAGGGTGCCCACCGCCAAGAGCATGAACGGCGAGAGCCCCAGGCCGATCCCGATCGCGGCGGTCGCGATCGCGTCGACGAGGTGGTCGAGGTAGTAGCCGTAACGGGGGCGCTCGATGCCTCGGACGCGGGCGAGGGTGCCGTCAAGCGAGTCGCCGAGCCACTGCACGACGAGCAGGGCGCTCGCCACCCAAAGCCACCCGTCCGACTCGTTCGAGAGCTGGTAGGCGGCACACACCCCCAACGCGGCCACGACGCCGAGCGCCGTCATGTCGTCGGGCAGGATCCAGCGCGGCAGGCGCGCCGCGGCCCAGCGCAGGAGCCGCTTCTCCGGGACCGCCAGCGCGAAGCTCGCCTCGCGAGTCGCGTCCACTGCCGAGTTGTCGCCGGCGCCCATCGGGTCGAACTAACCCGGCCCGGCCTTCCGGTTCCACCTGCGCATGGCCGCGCCCTCACGCCTAGACTCGTTGCGCGATGGGAAACTCCAGGCGACGCGGACTCAGCGCGGGCTCGCTGGCCGGCGTCGTTGCGGCGCTGGCGCTCGTGCCCGCGAGCGGCGAGGCCTACGACGCTCAGATCTCCCGCACGAAGTACGGCGTCCCCCACATCAAGGCCAAATCGATCGCCTCGCTCGGGTTCGGTGTGGGCTATGCGTTCGCCGAGGACAACATCTGCACGATGGCCGACACCTACGTGACCGTAAACGCGCAGCGCTCGCGCTACTTCGGCCCGGATGAGTCCTATGTGTTTTCGGGTAACGGGGCCTCGTACAAGAACATCGACTCCGACTTCTACTTCCAGAAGATCAAGAAGCAAAAGCTGGTTGAGGAGCTGATGAGCAGGCCGCCGCCCGAGGGGCCGCTGCCGTTCGTTCGAAAGGGCGTCAGGGGCTACGTGGCCGGCTACAACCGCTACCTGCGGAAGACCGGGGTCGACAACATCCCCGATCCCCGGTGCAGGGGCGCCGAATGGGTCAAGCCGATCAGGAAGATCGCCGCCTACCGCCGCTTCTTCCAGCTCGGGATCCTCGCCAGCTCCGGAGCCGCCATCAGCGGCATCTCCGCCGCCGCCCCGGTCCTGCCGACGAGCGCCGCGGCCGCCGAGCGCAAGCAGGCGCGGGCCCTGGAGCGCCTCGAGGAGGGCGACGTCGAGGGCTTCCCGATCGATTCGGGCTCGAACGCCTACGGGCTCGGTTCGGAGGCGACCCGCAACGGCAAGGGAATGGTCCTCGGCAATCCTCACTTCCCCTGGGACGGCGCCGCCCGCCTATACCAGATGCACCTCACGATCCCAGGCAGGCTGAACGTCTCCGGCGCAGGCCTCTACGGGGTGCCACTCGTCCTGATCGGCCACACTCGTGGGCTCGCCTGGTCGCACAAAGTGGCCAGCGCCTGGCGGTTCACGCCCTACGAGCTGGTGCTCAACCCGCTCGATTCGCACCAGTACCTGCTGGACGGGCGGTTCGTCGACATGGAGCCCACCACGGTCCGCGTCAAGGCGCTCACACCGGAGGGCGAGCTGGCGACGCAGGCCCGGACCCTTTACGACACCGAGTTCGGGCCGATGTTCGATTCGCTCCTGGGCCTTGATCTCTTCCCCTGGACGCCGGTCAAGGGCTTCGCGCTGAAGGACGTCAACTTCCAGAACTTCCGCTACCTGAACCACTTCGCCCTGAACAACAAGGCGCAATCGGTTCCGGCGTACGACCGGATCCAGCGCCGGTACCAGGGGATTCCCTGGGTCAACTCGGTCGCCGCCGATCGCAACGGGCGCGCCTACTACTCGATGGGGGGAGCGATCCCGAACGTGCCCGACGTGAAGGCCGGGCCGGCGTGCTCCGGCCTCCTCGGCCTGGCGGTGTTCCCGCTGACCGGGATCCCGGTCCTGGACGGCTCCCGAACCGAGTGCGACTGGAACGACGACGAGACCGCCGTCGCGCCCGACATCTTCGGACCCGACTCGATCCCGTCCCTGACCAGGCGCGACTACGTGACAAACGGCAACGACAGCCACTGGCTTTCGAACCCCGAGGAGCCGCTGACCGGCTTCGACCGGATCATCGGCGACGAGGGCACGCAGCGCTCGCTGCGCACCCGCCTCGGCCTGAAGATGGTGCAGGAGCGGATCGCGGGCACCGATGGCCTCAAGGGCAGGCGCTTCACGCTTCGCAACCTGGCCAGGGTCGCGCTCGGCAACCGCCAATACGCCGGCGAGCTCTGGCGCGAGCCGCTGGTCGCCTACTGCGAAGGCCAGCCGGCGCTGGTCGCGGCCGGAGCCTGCACCGCCCTCGAGGACTGGAACGGGCGCAACAACCTGCGCTCGCGCGGCGCTGTGCTGTTCCAGCGTTTCGCCCAAAAGCTCTTCGGCAGCTTCCAGGGCCTGCCAAGCGGGGTCTCGTCGACCAACTACCTGGGCATGGACGTCGTCTACACCCAGCCCTACAGCGCGGCCGATCCCGTCAACACCCCTGCGGGCCTCAACACCGCCATCCCGCAGGTGGGTCAAGCGCTGAACAACGCAGTCGCCGACCTTCAGGCCGCGGGGATCCCCATGAACGCGCGTCTGGGCCGCTACCAGTACGAGGAGCGGGCCGGCGAGCGCGTCCCGATCCACGGCGGGCCGGGCACGGTCGGCATCTTCAACGCGATCAACTCCGCGTGGAACCCGCAGAAGGGCTACTCGGACATCCCCCACGGGACCAGCTTCATCGCCGCGATGGGCTTCCGCAAGCGCGGCTGTCCCGCGCGCTCCCTGAGCTTCGTGACCTACGGCCAGAGCGAGAACGCGCGCTCGCCGCATGCCACCGACTACATGCGGGCGTTCTCGCGCAAGCGCTGGAACGAGGTCCCGTTCTGCGCCGGTCAGGTTCGCCGAGCGGCGCTGGATCGGTATCGCGTCTCCAAACGCCGCTAGCACGCGAAGCGCGCCCGAATAGCATTTGCCGAGATGCGCATCACGGAGGCCCTGCACACCACGCCCGACCCGGTCTTCTCGTTCGAGTTCTTTCCGCCGAAGACCGAGGAGGGGCTGGCCCAGCTCTTCGAGACCGTCGAGGCGCTGCGCCCGCTGGAGCCGGACTACGTGTCCGTCACCTACGGGGCCGGCGGCGGTACCCGCGACGGCACGGTCGAGATCGCGACGAAGATCAAGAGCGACTACGGGATCGAGACGATGGCCCACCTGAGCTGCGTCGGCGAGACGCGCGGCGGGCTGGCCGAGATCCTCGACCGCTTTGCCGACGCCGGGATCCAGAACGTCCTCGCGCTGCGTGGTGACCCGCCCAGGGGCCAGGAGCACTTCGTTGCGGAGCCCGAGGGGGGGCTGGCCAGCGCCGCCGAGCTGACCGGGTTGATCCATGCCGAGAAGCGCTGGGACTTCACGATCGGCGGCGCGTGCTTTCCCGAGGTCCACCCCGAGGCCGCCAGCCCGGAGGACGACCTGCGCTACCTGCGCTCCAAGGTGGAAGCGGGGGCCAGCTTCCTGATCACCCAGCTTTTCTTCGACAACCAGGTGTATTGGGACTTCGTCGAGTCCGCCCGCGGCGCCGGGATCGACGTCCCGATCATCCCCGGCGTCATCCCGATCGCAAACTACCCCCAGGTCTCGCGCATCTGCGCGATGTGCGACGCGTCGATCCCGAGCGAGCTGGATCAGGCGCTGAGCGAGCTGGGCAACGACCCCGAGGCGGAGGCGCTGCTCGGAGTTGCCTACGCGTCGCGCCAGTGCGAGGAGCTGTTGGCCGGCGGCGCCCCCGGCATCCACTTCTACGCGCTCAACCGCGCGCCCGGCACCCGGGCGGTCCTCAGCGCCCTGCGGGCGTCAAAGCCCTGGCTGCGGGCGCAGGCGGTCACCAGCGGTTGATTTTCCGCGACGGCTCATTCGAATGGGAGGGCCACCGCCTGGCCTACAGCGACCACGGCTCGGGCGAGCGGGCGCTGGTCCTGATGCACGGCCTGCTGATGAACCGGTGGATGTACGACCGCCTGGCTCCGGAGATGGCCGCGCGCGGCTTCCGGGTCGTCACGATCGACGTCCTCGGCCACGGCGAGTCGGACCGGCCCGCCGACATGCGCGAGTACTCGATGGCGTCGTTCGGCCACCAGATCGCGGCCCTGATCGATCACCTCGAGCTGGACCGCCCCGTCGTCGGGGGCACGTCGCTCGGCGCCAACGCGACGCTCGAGTTCGCGGTTGCCCATCCGAACAAGGCGCGCGCGCTCCTGATCGAGATGCCGGTCCTGGACAACGCCTTGCTCGGCGTCGGCCTCGGTATCACCCCGACGCTCCTGGGCCTTCGCTTCGGGCGGCCGCTCTTGAGCGTGCTCGCCGCCCTGACCCGGCGGATCCCCCGTACGAGCCATCTGATCGACATCGGCCTCGACTGGGTTCGCCAGGATCCGCGCGCGTCCCAGGCGGTGATCGAGGGGCTGGCCTTCGCTCGCTTCGCCCCACCCCACTCCGAGCGGGTCCGCATCGAAGTCCCGACGCTGGTGATCGGGCATCGCGGCGAGCCGCTCCATCCCTTCTCCGACTCCGGCATGCTGGTCGACGAGCTGCCGAACGCGGAGCTGGTCAACGCCAGCTCGATCCTCGAATGGCGGCTTCGGCCCGCGCGCCTCGACGACTTGCTCGAGCGATTCCTTACGGACACGTACGCCGAGAGCCCCGAAGCCGCCGTAGCCAGGTCGGCCGTCGGCTAGGGTTTTCCGCCGATGACCGACCGCAAGGCAGAGCGCGAGCGGCTGCGGCAAGAGCGGCTCGCCGCCCATCACGCCGCGTCCAGTTCGGAGCAGCGCCTGCAACTCGTCGGCTACGTCGTCGCCGGCCTGATCGTCGCCGCGATCGCAATCGCGTTGTTCGTCGTCGTCACGAACGGCGGCGAGGATGGGCCTGGGGTCGACGCCCAGGGCGACGCCTACCCGGAGCTGGCCTTCATCCAGGACGACATCGGATCGGTGCCCGCCGGGCTGGAGCCCGACGGCCGCGAGGGCGCAACACCACCCCCGGTCGAAAACGGGGACCTCGAGTCCGCGGCCAAGGCGGCCGGGTGCGAGCTCATGCTCGACCTCCCGGAGGAAGGCAACACCCACATCTCCGACGACGAGGAGGAGATCGACTACAAGACCAGCCCACCGACCTCCGGCGATCACTATGCCGGAGACGAGCCGGGCTCCGGAGCCCTGGCCGACGGTGCCTACCTGAACACGCCCCTGTTCTCGCGAGTGGTTCATGCGTTGGAGCACGGCCGGGTCGCGATCCAGTACTCCCCCGACCTCTCCGAGGCCGAGCAGCTGGAGGTCAAAGGAGTGTTCGAGGAGTCACCGC
>JALZKA010000057.1 GCA_030859475.1 Actinomycetota bacterium | reverse complement strand
CTCGTGGGCCGACGCCGAGCGACCGGGCAACTTCTACGCTCTCGAAAACTACGGGCAGTACCTCTACATCGCGCCCAAGACGGAAACGGTCATCGTCCGAACGGGCAGCGATTGGGGATGGAGAACGAAGGATGGCTTGAGGTGTTCCGCCAGGTCACTAATTGGCTTGAGGGCAGCGCAGTTCGTCGCCGCTCAAGAAGGCGTCTCGATCGGGTGGCCCAGTCGCTTCCACTTCGGCACTCCGCCATCGATTACGTGGATGACCTCGTCCGCGCCGTACGCCTGTACCAGGCTCGCGGCCACCGCAGCCCTCTGGCCGGAGCCGCAGACAACGGCCACCGGCCTGCCGGAATCGACGCCATCCGGAACGGCGTCGATGTCGTGCCAAGGCGTAAAGGCAGAGCCGGGGATGTGCCCTGCGTTCCACTCACCTTGTTCGCGCACGTCGAGGATCTGGAGGTCCGACGCTTCGGCCCGTTCCTTCAGCTCGGTCAAGGGAAGGCGCTCGATTCGCTGGACCTCGCGCTTCTCTTGGCGCCAGCTCGTCATCCCCCCTCCGAGGAAGCCTGCAAGGTTCGTAATCCCAACAGCCACGGCAAGCCGCGCTGCCTGCCGTCCGTCCTCATCGTCTCTGCCGACGATCACTATTTCCTGATCTCGATCGGCAAGCCATGCAAGACGCGATCCAAACCCGGCGGAGAGCATCGGAATGCAGATCGCGCCGGGGATGTGGGCATCGTCGAATTGCTGGTCCGTGCGAGCATCGACCAAAAGCGCTCCATCTGAGCGCTTCTGCTCGACCTGGCGGGGCGCAAGAGGCAGAACCTCAGTTCCTTCGGTCAGCAGCGGGCCCTTGTTCAGCTCGACGATCGCCTTGAAGTTGGGCGGCTGCGGCCCAAGCTTCGAGATCGCGTCCTCGATGAACCCCTCCTCGTCCTCGATCCTGAGCGTGGGGTTGTGCTCGCGTTCGTAGCCGATCGTCGACGAGACCTTCATATCCATGCCAGGTCCGCCACACATCGACCCGCCGAGATGGCCGGGCCAAACCTCGCACGTTTCGGGCAGGGTCAAGAGCTTGTCTTGGAGCGAGTGGAAGATGCCCCGCGCGCCTTCCCGCTCTTCGATCGCCAGGTCAGGGCGAGCTACGTCGTTTACGAAGAGCGTGTCGCCCGTGAGGACCGCCCAAGGCTCCTCGCCGCGGTTGCGGTCGATCAACGCGAAGGCGGTGTGCTCGGGACGGTGGCCGGGAGTGTGGATCGCCCGAATCAATAGCTCTCCGACCTCCAACTCGAAGCCGTCGTCGAACGCGACGTGCTCATACTCGGGCGCAGCGTCGCGGTGCACGTAGATCGCCGCTCCGGTCGCGGCGGCCAGCCTCCCGTGCCCCGAAACGTGATCGGCGTGGTTGTGCGTCTCCAGGATGTGCTCGATCGAGATGCCCGCGTACCGCGCGAGCGCGAGGTACTCGTCTATCTCGAACTTCGGGTCGATCACCGCCGCTTGCCCGGACCCTTTGTCACCGACGAGGTACGACGCGCATCCCAAGTCGTCGTGGATGATTTGGCGGAAGATCATCGGACGGCCTCCTCTGGGCTATTGACCAGCGCGGCCAGCTCACGGAGCTGGTCGCGGACGGATGCGCAGACCTCATCGCAGAGCCGCATCAAGGTTGGATCTGCGATCGAATAGATCGCTCGCGGCCCCTCCCGGCGTCTCGCGACCATGCGCTCCCTAAGCAAGAGCGAGAGGTGCTTCGAGACGTTCGCTTGGCTGCTCGCGGTCGCTTCCGCGAGTTCGCCGACCGATGCCTCTCCACGCTCGTGCATCAGGTTCAGCAGTCGGAGGCGCGTCGGCTCGCCCAGCACCGAGAACCGGCGGGCGATGAGGTCGGCAAGTTCAGGTGTGAAATCCATGAGAGCGAGTATAACCATATAGTTGAATAACCAAATGGAAATGCTCCTTGCCATCCCCTTCGGTCTCGCCATCGGTGCCGTCGTCGGGACCGTTGGCGGTGGCGGCGCAATTCTGGCTTTGCCCGTCCTGGTCTATGTCCTCGACCAGGGAGTCAGCCCAGCATCTACGGCGTCCCTCATCGTCGTGGCGCTCGGCGCGTCTTTCGGTGCAGGTTCGCAGGCCCTCGATGGCCGTCTCTGCTGGCGCGTGGCGCTCACCTTCTCCGCGCCTGCTGCGGGGGGTGCCTATCTGGGCACGCTCGCTAACGAGCGAGTGGATGCTGAGACCCTGGTGCTCGCGTTCGTTCCCGTGATGCTGCTCGCCGCGACCCTGACGTATCGACGCGGTGATGACAACGAAGGCCTCGGCTCGACCGCTGATGAGGACGGCGAATGCCCGGCGCCCGGCGCCATCCGACCGCTTGGGGGAGGGCTGGCCGTAGGAGTCATGACCGGGTTCTTCGGCGTAGGCGGTGGCTTTCTCATAGTCCCCGCGCTCACAATGCTGCTTGGCTTGAACATGCGACGGGCGATCGCGACTTCCCTTGCAATCATCACGTTCACCGGGTTAGCCGCGCTGGCAAGCCACCTCGTCGCAGGCTCGGAGCCTGACTGGGGATTGACGGCGGTTCTCGCTGGAGCTGCTGCGGTGGGTGCCGTGGCTGGAAGTTTGCTCGGGCGACGCCTCGACCCACGCACACTTGCGCACACCTTCGGGGTGGCGGTCGGAGTAGTCGCGATCTTCCTGCTCCTGGACGTGATGCTTTTGGGGGGCCCGCCCACTGAGTAAGGGCGCCCGGTAACGCAACGGCCGCAGCCAAGGACTCGCTTTCAGGCGTCCGTAGAGGCACCTTCTGACTAGAGTTCGGAATCGAGCATAGTGGGGTTTCATTCATTGAACGATTCCCAGAGTAGGAACGCCGCAACACCCCTTGTTCAAGCGCCTGCCCCGATAGCTCAGCTGGATAGAGCGACTCCCTCCTAAGGAGTAGGCCCCAGGTTCGAATCCTGGTCGGGGCGCTTCGCGGACCGAGGCCGAGGGTCGCCGCCCGCGGTGCCCGGGCTGCCGTCGAGATCGCCTTGAACTCAATATGTAGGGGTGGACGTCGATCTCGATCGGTGGGGGAGATCGAGATCGGTATCGACGCAACCCGGTGTGGTTGAGGTTGAGTTCGGGGGTGGGGGGATCTGGCAGCAGCTAAGCCCGCAGCTTGTACCCGCGCCGGAACAGCCGCAGGTTGACCGTGAACAGCGCCAGCGTCGCCAGGGAGAGGAAGCCGAGCGAGAGCGCGATGTTGGCTTCCGAATAGCCCAGGAACGCATAGCGGACCAGGTTGATCATGTAGTAGACGGGGTTGAAATGGGTCAAGGTCTGGAACGGCTCGGGCAGGAGCGAGGCCGAGTAGAAGACCCCGCCGAGGAAGATCAGCGGTTGCAGCACAAAGGTCTGTGCGAAAGAGACGTCGTCGAACTGCTCGGCCCGGATGCCCACTAGGACGCCGAGCTGGGCGAAGAAGAAACCGACCAGGAACAGGCCCGGGATCAGGACGAGGGGCTGGTCGATCGGGATGTCGACCAAAAACGACGCTGCCGTGAAGGTCAGCGTGGCGACGACCATCCCCCGGAGGAAGCCGCCGAGGGAGAAGGCGAGGAGCAGCTCGGCCGGCGACGCGGGGGAGGAGAGCTGGTCGTCGATGGCTCGCTGGAACTTCTGCTGGAGGATCGACGAGGCGTTGTTCGAGAACGCATTCATCGCCCAGGCCATCATGATCAGTCCGGGGATGATGAAGACGACGTAGTCGAAGCCGTGAAGCTCGTCGATCCGCGAGCCGAGGGCCGCGCCGAAGACGGAGATGTAGAGGAACGTCTCGAGCAGCGGTGCGCCGAGGGTCTGCCGCTTGATCTTCACGAAGCGGCTGACCTCGCGCCGCAGGAGCGTGAAGAACCGGATCTGCGCCGCGGTCACGGGCTCCGCCTCACGGAACCAGATCCCCGACGTGGGCGCGCGAGAGCTCCTTGCGCCCGACCAGCTCCAGGTAGGCGTCCTCGAGGCTGGTGACTCCGAACTGGCCGGCGAGCTCCTCGCTCGAACCCTGAGCGACGATCCGGCCGTCGTTGATGAAGGCGATCCGATCGCAAAGCTGCTCGGCCTCCTCGAGGTAGTGCGTCGTCAGCAGGATCGTCGTCCCCTCGGCGTTGATGCGCTGAACGTAGTGCCAGAGCTCGAGCCGCAGCTCGACGTCGACCCCGGCGGTCGGCTCATCCAGGATCAGCAGCTTCGGTCGGTGCATCAGTGCCCGCGCCAGGATCAGCCGTCGCTTCATTCCGCCCGAGAGCGTGCGGGTGCGGTCCTTTCGCTTGGCGGTCAGCGAGAAAGCTTCGAGCAACTCCTGCGTTCGCTCGCGCCGCTCGCGCTTTGGCATGCCGAAGTAGCCGCCGTGGAAGTCGAGCGTCTCCTCCAGGGTCAGGAACCAGTCGAGGTTCAGGTCCTGGGGCGCGAGGCCGACGCTCAGCCGCGCCTCCGCGTACCCGTCGATTGCATCGTGGCCGAAGACCCGGATCGAACCCGAGGTGGGCTGCGCCAGGCCGGTCGCGCAGTGGATCAGCGTCGACTTCCCGGCTCCGTTGGGGCCAAGCAGGCCGAAGAACTCCCCCTGCTGGATCTGCAGGGAGACACCGCGTAGGGCTTCCGTCCCCGTCTCGTAGCGTTTGGTGAGGTCTTCGATGTCGAGCGCCGGCACCCGACAATGATGAAGGGTCGGCTCTACGCTCCAGTTCGTGCGCTGCGTGACCGCCTCCTTGATCGCGATTCTGGCGGCCCCCGTCCTCCTCATCGCCTGCGGCTCGTCCGAGGAGCCGCTTGATCCGGAAGTGAGGCTCGTCGAGGAGACGGCCGACCCCCTGCCGAGGCTGGAGCGCGGATACCAGCCCTACGTCAGCCGTTCCCGGGGCCTCGCGTTCGGCAGGCCGCCAGGATGGGAAGCGAGGGAGCTCGATCGCGCCGTCGAGCTACGGGCGCCGGACGGGCTCGTCGTCGTGAGCCTCTCTGCCGATCGCACGAGCGAGGCCCTGGCCGCCAACCCGCAGGGGTTCCCGGGCCGCGTCTTCGCTGCGCTCGAGGGCTATGAAGGCACGCTGGACCCGTCCGAGCCCCGTCCGCTGAAGCACCGCTACGAGGCCGTCCAGGTGACGGGCAGGGGGGTCGCGGCGGAGAACGGCCTCGAGCAGGCGCTTCGCGTGATCGTGCTGCGCCGCAAGGGAGTGGCGGTGGTCACGGCGGTGATCGCGGAGAACGCGAAGATCGGCGCCCCCGCTGAGTTGCGACAGGCGCTGGAGATGGTCGCGACGCTTCGGACCCGCCCGCCGGAAGCCGCCGCCGCGAACTCTCCCTAAGGTGGGTGACCTAGCCGTCCCGATCCGGCCGCTCGGGGTAGATGTCGTCGATCGTGGTCAGGGCGACGAACGGCGCATCCGCAGCGGCTGCGATTGATGCGCCACCCCCGGCCAGGCGATCGACGACGCAAAGCGTTCCGACGATCTCGAGGCCCACGCTTCGGATCCGCTCGATCGCGCCTACCGTCGAGCTGCCGGTCGTCACGGTGTCCTCCACGACGAGCACCTTCGCTCCGGACTCCACCGCCCCCTCGATCCACCGCTGCATGCCGTGGGCCTTGCGCTCCTTGCGCACGAAGAAGCCGACCAGGCCTTCGCCGCCCGGCACGGCGATCGCGGCGCAGGCCAGCGGGATCGCCGCCATCACCGGCCCGCCAACCGCATCCGCGCCTCGCTTGGTCGCCTCCGCGGCGATCAGCGTCCCTGCCGCCCGGAAGCCCCCCGGGCGCATCAACGCCCTACGCGCGTCGACGTAGTACTTGGCAGTCGCGCCGCTCGACAAAGTCACCTCGCCCAGGATCAGGGCGTGCGCTTGGAGCTCCGCGACCAGCGTGGCGCGGGCGGCGGACAGGCCCGGGTCACTCACCGAGCGGCGGGATCACGGGTAGACGTAGAAGATGTCGCCGATGTCGATCCAGTTGTAGATGAACTTGGAGTTCGGCGGCGGGTTTCGCAGGCAGCCGTGGCTGGCGGGGTAGGTGGGCACCGACTTGTAGCCGTGGGTGGCGTAGCCGCGGTTCGTCGGCCCGAAGTACACGGAATGGATCATCCCCAGCGAGTTCGTCCCGTAGTCCTTGCGAAAGGTGGCGAGCTTCCCGGTGATCGTCGGGGTGGCCGGCGCGCCGGAGGAGATGTGGAAGATGTGCTGCGGCTTCCCGTAACGCGCGAGGACCATGACCTGGCGCGACAGGTCGGCCTCGACGTGCTTGCCACCCTCCGGCCACTTGAGGTTGAAGCCGCCCTTGCCGTCGGCGAGCGTCTTGAAGATCCGCGTGGTCGCATCGGTTGTGCGCGCCATGCCGTTGACCTTGCGGAACGCCAGAACCGCGCGCCCGGTGGCCGAGCCGTAGTGGCGTCCCTGGGCGGTGACGTAAGCCTTCGCGGCCAGCAGCTCATTGAACAGCTCGACCGCGTTCGAGCTTTGCCCAGCGCCCAGATTGGGGTAGCGGATCCCGAAGCGATCGGAATGCACCTCGAAGCCGTCCTGGCCTTCCGTCGGCAGCTTCTTGGCGCGCACCCGGTACGGGCCGCTCTTTACGAGCGGGGCGCTGACGAGCCTGAACTTGCCGCGGTTCTCAGCGCCGATCTGGCGGATCCGGGCGACGCGACCGTCCACGGCGTTACCACGCCTGGTCAGCTGCACCCTGACGGTCTGACCCGGCACGAACGGGCGGACGATGCCGACCGCGCGCGCCCGGTGCCCCACGTCCAGCTTGCCACCGTTGATGCCGCCGACCTTGAGACTGACTGTTGCGGGCTTGGGTTCCGGAAGCGGCTCCGTGACGCCGCGCTGAGCCTCGGCCTCGGGAAGTCCCGACGGCCCGGGCTCTTCCCCCTGTCCGAACGCCGTTGGGGCCGCGATAAGGGCCGCAGCGGCGGCGACCGTCAGGAAGGAGGTTGTTCGCACCCAGGCATTGTGGCAGGGAAGCGGGTGCCAACGTGTCAGGTGGAAAGCACCACCGCAAACGCAATTGCATTGTTCAGCATGTGCAATCCGATCGCGGGGCGGATCGACCCGGAGCGCTCGTAGACCCACGCCAGGATCGCCCCGAAAATCGAGAGCTGCAGAACCACGGGCAGGCTGTCCGCACCGGTGAAATGAAAGGAGCCGAAGATCGTCCCGGAGAGGCCGGCCGCCAGCCAGAACGGCATCGCTGACCGCAGGCCGGCGAACATGAATCCGCGGAAGAACACCTCCTCAGCGATCGGCGCCGCGATCACGATCAGAAAGCCGGCGGCGACCGCTCCCAGTACGCCTTCGTCGACGCCGAGGTCGCGGGCGATGTCCTCCTGCTCGGGCGCGAGCAGGGCGGAGATCACGAGCGCGAACGCGATGTAGGTCCCGTAGCCGATCGCAGCCGACTTGAACGGCTCGCGCCGGGAACGGCCCAATCCCAGCTGTCCAGGCGCTGCCAACCGGTCCTTGGCCGGCGCCGCGAACGAGACACCCAGCATCGCCATCACGAGGATCGTTTGCAGGGCCAGGATCGCGGAGGTGCTCTCCAGGTCCGGGTCGATTGCCCCGATCACGACTCCGGCGAGGATCAACGCCAGGAGCAGTGCGGCCAGGCCGCCCATGACCCGGCCCGGTCCCCAGGCCGCGCCTTCTGCCCCGCTCTGCCCGTGGAATGCCGGCACGGGAGCCTCGGTCACGGCGGCTTGAAGCAGCTCGCGGAGCTCAGGCGGATCCGGTGTATGGCGATCCCAGCGCAAGACAAGGGTGTCCGCGGCGCGGTCGCCCATCCGCTGGCCCAACCGCGAGGCCGGGACGGTGAACAGGATCGTGAAGGTGTCGGGCAGGCGCATCAGCGCCCTCCCCAGGGCCTGGTTCCAGCTCGGGTTGCCACCGTCCAGGGCGACCACGCGCAGCCCCAGGATCATCTTGCCCGGGGTTCTCCCCGCCCGCATCTCGCCCAGGACCAGCCCGTTCAGCCAGAGGCTGGTCGCGATCAGGGCACCCAGCCCCGTGGCCGTGTCGTCATCGGTGCCGGTGATCGCGAAGGCGGCCGAGCTCATGACGAAGAGCAGGGCCAGGTCGAATGCCGACGCTCCGATCCGGCGCGGGAGCCCGGCCAGCCGCGCCCGAGCCGCCGGCGACAGCGGCGCAGATACCGGTGGCCCCACCCGGTGGGCAGGATTCGGCGGCGGCGGCGGCTGGCTAACCACCGTCGACTGCGGCTAGGACCTCCGTCAGCGAGGTGATGTCGCCGCCCCCCTCGCGATCCAGATAGAGGGCGCGGATTCCGGCGGCCTCCGCACCCGCGACATCCTCGGCCGGCGTGTCGCCGACGTGAATCGCCTCGTCCGCGGAGCAGCCGGCGAGCTCCAGGGCGCTCGCGAAGATCCGGGGATCGGGCTTTCGTGCGCCCGCCTGGGCGGAGGTCATGACACCGTCGAGGGCGGCGCCCACTCCCACCCGGTCGAGCACCTCCACCAGGGATATGTCCCAGTTGGACACGCAGACCAGGCGCAGACCCCGGTCGCGCAGTGCGGCCAGGGCGGGCTCGACGTCCTCGAACACCCGAAAGCGGATCGAGGCCATCATCGTGTCGACCGTGACCTCGCGGTCGAGCTCCCAGGAAAGGATGTCCGCGCAGCGGGCGCGCAGGGCGGCGAGCGCTTCGGCGTCGCGGCCCTCGTGCGAGTGCTCCGTGTAATAAGTCATCTCCTGCCGGACCGCGCGTTCCAGTTCCTCAGGCTCGACACCCTCGATCTCCCGCGCCAGATGGACCCAGGGGGGCTCCAGCTCGACGATCGTTCCGAGCGCGTCGAGGAAGATCGCGCGGGTGGCTGAGGGGGATGGGGCTGGCACGGAAAGCGGAAGCTTGCCAGGATCGTGTCCAATGAGTTTCTGGGAGCAAAACCAAGATCTGATCGGGGCGACGATCACGATCGCGATCACATTCGCCCTGGCCTTCGCCGTCGATCGCCTGGTCCTGGGCCGAGCGGCGCGTTTCGCGAGCCCGCTGGCCGATGTCAGCGTTTCACGCGCAGCCGTGACGCGGCTGCGCGTGGTCCGTCGCTTGGTCTTCGTGGTGATCTTGCTGGTCGGCGTTTCGCTCGCGCTGAACCAGTTCACGAACCTGGAAAAGCTGACCACGGGGTTATTGGCCTCGAGCGCCGTCCTGGCAATCGTCCTCGGGCTCGCCGCGCGCCAGGTCCTCGCCAATCCCCTGGCCGGAGTCATGCTGGCGATCACGCAGCCGATCCGGATCGGCGACGAGATCACGATCGACGAGGAGACGGGCAGGGTCGATGACCTGACGCTCTCCTACACCTTCGTGAACACCAAGGACGGCCGGCTGATGATCATTCCCAATGAGCAGGTGGTCTCGACCGTGGTCTTCAACCGCTCGACGGGCGACCAGACGGCCCCCGCGACCGCCTCCGTGTGGCTGCCGCCCGGGGCCGACGTGCAGGCTGCCCGCAGCGCCCTGGCGCCTCTCGAGGCAACGGGGATCGAACTGGCCGAGATCACGGCCGACGGTCTGCGCCTCGTCGTGAAAGGACCCGAGGGCACGGCCCGAACACTGGTCCCGGGCGAGGAGGCGGCCCTCCGCGAACGGGCGCACCAATTGCTGCGCGGCGCCGGCCTGGTCGGCGGGGGTCACGAGCCCGAGGGCTGATCCGCCGGGCTCGGGCCATCGTTACCCTCGTTGGGTAACTCATGTCCGCGCGCGCAAGACATCGGCAGCAGCGGTCGCGAAGCTCCGTGGGCACGAAGATCCTGCTGGGCCTCGGCGTGTTCGCGACCGCAATCGCAATCGCGGGTGGCGTCGCGGCGGGGTGGGTTCTCGACACGATGAGCGGCGCGCCGTCGATTGACGACCTGAAGCCACTCGACTCGGGCGAGAACTCCCAGATCTTCGCGGCCGACGGAACCCGCCTGGGTTTCATCGATGCGGAAATCGTGCGCGAGCGAGTTGGCCTGCGGAAGATCCCGAAAACGCTCGAGGAGGCGACGATTGCGATCGAGGACGAGCACTTCTACGAGCACTCGGGCGTCGACTACCAGGCGATCGTTCGCGCGTTTATCGAGAACACGGAGGCGGGCGAGACCGTCCAGGGCGCCTCGACGATCACCCAGCAGCTCGTCCGCAACCTCTACATCAAGAAGCCTGAGGACACGATCGAGCGCAAGCTGATCGAAGCGCAGATGGCAATGGACTACGAGGAGCGCTACACCAAGAAGGAGATCCTCGAGCAGTATCTGAACACCGCCACGTATGGCACCAACGGCGGCGACACCGCCGTTGGCGTCGAGGCCGCCTCCCAGGTCTACTTCAACAAGTCGGTCGACAAGATCAACCTCGGTCAGGCCGCCCTGCTCGCCGGTTTGCCACAGGCGCCCTCCCAGTACAACCCCTTGACCAACGCCGAGCTTGCGACGCAACGCCGCAACCTGGTGCTGAGGGCGATGCGGGAAGCGGGCTTCATCAACGGCTCCGAGTACTCGCGCTGGAGCTCCGCCGGCCTACAGACGGAGCGGGGCGTCCGCTACGAAGCACGGACCGAGCCTTACTTCTTCGACTATGTCCAGCAGGAGCTGATCGACGAGTACGGCACCGAGGTCGTGCGAACCGGCGGCCTCAAGGTCTATACGACGATCGAGCCCAAGCTGCAGCAGGTTGCTCGCGAGGCGATCGCCGCCAACTACGTGCCGCCCGGCGCGGCTGCCGCCCTCGTTTCGACCGACGCCGAGACGGGCGAGATCAAGGCGATGGCATCATCGAGCAGCTACACGGACAACCAGTTCAACCTCGCGGCCCAGGGACGGCGCCAGCCCGGGTCGGCGTTCAAGCCGTTCGCGCTGACGGCGGCCGTTGACCAAGGCGCCGATCCTGATTCGACCTTCTACTCGGCTCCGAGCTCGATCACCCTGACTCCGTGTACCGGCTGCCCGCCCTGGCCCGTCAGCGGCGGCGCCGGCGGCTCCATCAGCCTGCGCCAGGCGACGGCCGCCTCCGTCAACACCGTGTACGCACAGCTCGTGCTGGACATCAGCCCCGAGGCGATGGACGAGATGGCGACCAACATGGGGATCACGGCGGAGCTCAACAATTACCCCGCCGAGGTGTTGGGCGCGCTCACCTATGGAGTCTCCGTGCTCGAGATGTCGAACGCGTACGCCACCCTCGCGAACGGTGGCGTGCACCACGAGCCCACCGCGATCCGGAAGGTCGAGTTCCTCGACGGTGAGGTCGACGAGCCCAACTTGAACAAGGGTGAGCGCGTGATCTCTGACGGCGTCGCCTACACCGTCGCCGACGTCATGAAGGGCGCGCTCCAGCCCGGCGGCACGGCTCCCAACGCCGCGATCTCGTGCCCGGCCTCCGGGAAGACCGGAACCACCGAGGCGCAGGCGGACGTCTGGTTCGTCGGTTACACCCCGCATGTCTCCACCGCGGTTTGGATGGGTAATCCCAACGACCGCACCCCGATGCCGGGCTATGGCGCCGACCTGGCGGCCCCGATTTGGCAGGACTACATGGAAGTCGCCGCGACCGAGCCATGCGAGGATTTCCCCGAGCCCACCGAACCCGCCAGCCTCGGATCTTTCTATGGCGACTACACGGTCACCAGGGACTTCAACGAGGACGACACCGTCCTTACCCCTGAAGGCGGCACGGACACCACGACCGAGGCGGAGCCGGACGACGCCTACGCACCCGGGCTGGAGCCGGACGCGAACCCGGTCGATCCCCCGGCTGGCGAAAATCCCGGCGTCGACCCCGGCGGCGGCGTCGACCCGTAGCTCCCTACCCGCCGAGGGGACTTTCAGGGCATCGCCCCATCGAAACCCCCACTCACCACTATCGTCGGGCGGGTGCGTGGCGAGTTTGAGCTGATCGACCTGTTTCGCGAACGGATCGCGGCCGCCGGGGCCGCTCGCTCGCCGCGCGTGACCTTGGCGAGCGGTGATGACGCAGCGGTGAGCGTCCCGGGCGGCGCCACGGCGACCTCCGTAGACGCGATCGTGGACGGCGTCCATTTCCGCCGCCGGACGTTCACGCCAGGCCAGATCGGGGGCAAGGCGATGGGCGCAGCGCTGTCCGACCTTGCGGCGATGGGCGCCGAGCCGGGCGAGGCTTACGTGCAGCTTGGCCTGGCGCCGGAGATGACGGAGTCGGAGCTGACCGCGATCGCCGACGGCTTGGCCCGGGTCGCCTCGCAGGAGCGGATCGCGGTGGCGGGTGGTGACGTGGTTCGCTCGCCGGTCCTGTTCGTGGCGGTGACGGTCGTGGGCCATGCCGACAACCCTGGCGCGTTCGTGGGTCGGGCTGGAGCCGAGCAAGGCGACGTCATGATCGTCACCGGCCCCCTTGGGGGTGCGGCGGCCGGACTGGTCCTGCTCGAGCGCCCCGAACTGGCCGCGGCGCTGCCGTCCGGGGTCGCCGACGCTCTGCGCCGCCGCCAGCTCGAGCCGGTGCCGCGCCTCGCCGCCGGCCAGGCGCTGGCTCGGATCGGTGCCCACGCCATGATCGACATCTCCGACGGGCTGGCCGGCGATGCCGACCACATCGCGATGGCGAGCGGAGTTCGGGTGGCGATCGACGCGTCGGCCGTCCCAGTGGCGCCAGGCATAGCCGAGCTGAGCGCGGAGGTCGATCCCGATCGCCTCGTCTACGGCGGCGGCGAAGACTACGAGTTGCTCGCCGCGCTGCCCCCGGCGCGGCTCGAGGAAGCGGTCGCCGCGCTCCGTGAGCAGGGCCT
>JALZKA010000139.1 GCA_030859475.1 Actinomycetota bacterium | reverse complement strand
ACGAAGAGGAGCAGGCGCTCCGCATCGCGGTCCGCGGCGGCGGTTGCTCGGGCTTTCAGTACTCGCTGGCGCTCGACAAGCCGAAGGACGACGATCACGTCTTCGAGCACAACGGCGTCTCGGTCGTCGTCGACCAGGTCTCGATGCAGTTCGTCTTCGGCTCCGAGGTCGACTTCGTCGACGGTCTCCAGGGCGCCGGCTTCACGGTCAACAACCCCAACGTCGTCGCCGCCTGCGGCTGCGGCTCCTCCTTCCAGGTCCGCGAGGACCAGGCGGAGCAGGCCGCGGCAACCGCCTAGCCCCCTCGGCTTCAGCCGACGGGCCGGCTCAGTCGAGCTGCATCGGGGGGCTCTTCTGGGGCCCGCCCGGGAGGATGCGCTGCGGCTCTGGCTGTTCGGTCTCCGCTGGCTGCTCGACCTCGAGTAGCTCCGCGAGCTCACCCGAGTCGAGCATCTCCTCGACGATGTCGCAGCCACCGACCAGCTCACCTTTGACGTAGAGCTGGGGGAACGTCGGCCACTCGTACAGCTCGGTCGTGATCTCACGCAGCGGCTGGAGCGCCGGCAACACGTCGATCGCGCCGTAATCGGCACCAACCGCCTCGAGGATCTGTACGACGCGCATCGAGAAGCCACAGCGGGGCGCTTCGGGAGTGCCCTTCATGAACAGCAGCACCGGGTGCTCGGCGATCAGCCCTTGAACCTGTTCCCTCAGCTGAGGATCGGGGGCCATGACTCCAAGATAGCGAAGCCGGCCGGCCGGTTACGGCGTCTGGGTCTGTATCGAGAGCGCATGGATCGAGCCGTCGTCGAAGCGATCCTTGACCGCTGCCCGGACGGCTCGGTGCTGATCGATCCTGCTGATGCCCTCGAACTCGGCTGCGGTCACGATCGCTCGCAGGTGATCGCCGCCGCCCTCGTCGAGGACCTCGACCTTGGCGCCCGGAAGCGCCGCTTCGATCATCTCCTTGATCTCCGCCAAGTCAGCCATCGCTCGAATCTAACCGACCGCGGGCCGTCGCCACCATCTCTTCGATCGAGCAGAACTTCACCCGCGGGCGTCCCAGCGGCTCGCCGCGGGCGACCTCGGCTTCGTCGATCGCGCGCCAGCCGCTGAAGGTGACGTAGTCGGGTTGGCGGTCCGCCACCAGCCGCTCGATCGCCCCCGGGTCGATCTCGCTTGCACCGCCGGGGATCCGCCCGGCCGCCACGTCCTCGAGGAGCGCGTCCACCGTGTCCTGGGCGTCCTTCTTGTTGGTGCCGATCACGCCGCTGGGGCCACGCTTGATCCAGCCGACGGCGTAAGTCCCGGGCACCGGTGCTCCGCTTCCCGGATCGAGCATGCGGCCGTGGTCGTTCGGGATCGTGCCGCTGGCCACGTCGAAGACGAGGCCGTCAATGCCCTCCCCCCGGTAACCGATCGAGCGCAAGACCAGGCCGCAATCGAGCTGCTCGCGCTCGCCCGTGTCAACCGCTCGCACGCGCCCGTCGACGGTGCGCTCCAACCGGTTCCGGCCGATCACGATCGACTGGACCTTGCCGTCCCCCTTGATCTCGACAGGCGAGCTGAAAAAGCGCATGACGATCCGCCGGCGCTTGCCCGTCGGCTTGCGACCGGCGAAGTCGCTGAAGATCTCGACGTTGCGGCGGTTTGTCGGATCGGCGTCCTCGGATTCCAGGTACTCGCGTGAGACCTCGTCCAATGCGACCTCCGCCGGATCGACGACGATGTCGGCATCCAGCATCTCGCCCAGCTCGCGCACCTCCGGATTGGTGAAGGCGGCCTGGGCGGGTCCCCGCCGGCCGACCAGGACGATCTCCTCGACCCCCGAGTCGGCCAATGGGTCGATCGCGTGGTCGGCGACGTCGGTTTCTTCGAGCTCAGCTCTGGTCAGAGCCAGCATTCGGGCGACGTCGGCGGCCACGTTGCCGTTGCCGATCACCACGACCCGCCGGGCCGAGAGGTCGAACTCCCGATCCGAGAAGTCGGGGTGGGCGTTGTACCAGGCGACGAACTCGGTGGCGGGATGCGATCCGGGCAGGTCCTCGCCAGGGATCCCGAGCGAGCGGTCCGTCGCCGAACCGTACGCGTAGATCACCGCGTGGTAGTGGCGGGCCAGCTCGGCAGGGGTGACGTCCCGCCCGACGAGCACGTTGCCGAAGAATCGATAGCCATCCCGAGCGGCCGTCTTCTCGTACATCCGGGTGACGGATTTGATCTTCGGGTGATCCGGGGCGACGCCGGCGCGGACCAAGCCAAAGGGAGTCGGGAGCCGGTCGAACATGTCCACCCGGACCGCGTGATCGGTTTGCTTCAGCAGGTGCTCCGCTGCGTAGAAGCCCGCCGGGCCGGAGCCGACGATGGCGACGCGAAGGTGGTTCTTAGGAATACCGGGAGCGGGCATCGGGCGGCAAGGGTAGGCAATCGGGCCCGGTGCTGGAGGCGCCCGGACGGCGGGGTGGGGCAGGCCTTCAGCCCGCGAAAGCGCCGGCGTGAGTGGTCGCCGCGGTGCCGTCCAGCGCGTCGAGAGCCCGGGCGACGGACATCGCCACGCAGGTGAAGATCGGGGTGTCCCGCAGCGTGAACGCGCTCGACTCGGAAGCGCGCAGCTCCTGAACGAGGTCGAGGAACCGTCCCGGCTCGTCGGCTTCGAAGGAGACGACGAACTCCTGGTCGTCGATCCCGAACGAGTAGGCGGTGTTGATCGTGATGTCGGGATAGGTGCGGCCGATCCTGATGTGCTCCGCCATCACCCGCTGCCGCTCCTCCAGGGGCAGCAGGTACCAGTCGCGGCGCTTGTCGAGCGGGTAGACGAAGAGGTACTTGCTCTCCGACAAGCAGATCTCCGGCCGGGCGTCCGCCTCCGAATACGGCGAGGGCTTGGTCATTGCCAGGTAAGAGTGCGGGGTGCTCATCCACTTCGCCAGGCCGCTTTGAGCCAGGACGACGTGGAAGGTATGGAGGTCCTCCAGGACCGGGCTCTGGCTGAGGAGCAGCAGGTCGACATCGCCGCGGGTGCCCACCGTCGAGTACGCCCTCAGGCGACGGTCCTGCGCGAAGTCCTCGCAGGCCGCCAGGAACTCACGCTTATCCTGTGCCCTCGCTTCGCCGCCGCGACGCGACCATGCGCCATCAACTTTGAAGAACGTGAACTTGGCATACGTGCGCTCGCTCATCGCCGGCCTCATGCTAGCCGGGCTCAGCCCGGCTTCGGCCTTCGCTGATGTGACGCCCGATCCCGCAAGCGGCCAGCGCTCGGTGATCCTGACCCTGGTCCCCGAGGCTGTCTCGCCGGGTCAGCTCCTGGTCGGGCCGGAAACCTCGATCGGGATGATGAGCTCCAGGCTGGGAAGCTCCGCGCCGGCCCAGACCTATCTGGACGTCTCCCAGGGATCGCGGCTGCCGCCGGCACTGTATGACCGCCAGCTTCCGGTGCTTTCAAACCGCCCCGGGGATCTGTGGCCGCAGGTCTTGGCCCGGGCCGACAGCGCTCCGGGCGAGATCAAGCCCGGCCTGCTCGGCAGGGTCCTCAAGGAAAGCGGAGTCCCCGTCCAGATCACCCCGGATGTGGGCTTGGGCGAGCTGATCGTGGCGGACGAGGACCCGCACGCCGACCTGCGCCCGGACTGCGCCATCAGGCGGTGCCCGGGGCTGACCGTGACCCGGACCTCAGTCGCGGGCTTCGAGGCCATCGTCGAGCGAACCAAGCCCGGCGACCTGGTGATCGCACTCGAGCCCGCTCCACCGACGATCCGGGGGCAGCTCGCCATGGCGGTTGCCGGTACCGGGTTCGCGGCCGGCACCCTCACCTCCGCGACGACCCGCGCCGACGGGCTTGTCTCAGCCGTGGACGTTGGGCCGACCATCCTGGAGCGTTTCGGCCTGCGCGTCCCAAAGGCGATGAACGGGCAGGAGATCACCGCGCAGGCCGGACGGGATGCCGGCTCGCTGGAGGACTTCGAGAACCGGATGAGCGTGATCGTGCCGCGCCGATCGCCCGTGATCCTGCTCAACCTCGCGCTGTGGGTGATCGCCGCGGCTCTGGTTTCGCTGGTCAGCCGCGGGCAGCTGGCGCCGCAAGCGGTGTCGACTCTGGCGCTTGCCTTCATGTGGCTCCCCTCGGTCCTCCTGCTCTGCGGGGCCATCTGGCCGCCGGAGCCTGCCGAGCGCCTGATCGTCGGGTTCGGCTGCCCGGCCCTCGGGGCGTTGACGCTTGCTTTGACATCCAGGTACGCGGCGGTGGCCACCGCCTGCTCGATCAGCGTGCTGGCGCATGCCGGCGTCGTCTTGAGCGGTGCGCTGGTCCTCACCCTCGCGGGATCGAATCCAGGCTCGGGCTCGCGGTTCTATGGGATCGGCAACGAGCTGGAGGCCACTTTGGCTTCGCAGCTCGTCCTGGCGGTGGGTGCCGGGCTGGTCGCCTGGCGCACGGAGCAGACAGCTGCCGGTGTCGATCGCGGTGCGG
>JALZKA010000138.1 GCA_030859475.1 Actinomycetota bacterium | reverse complement strand
ACCGGTCTGCTGGGAGTCGAAGAAGCCCAGCTCCAGCTCCTGGAGGCGTCCGTAAAGGCGCTCGCGAAGGTCGAACTCGATCGCGACCGAGACCTTGCCGGCGATCAACCGCCTGACGACGGTCAGGCCGAGGCGCAGGACACCGGCGCCGAGGATCGCCAGCGCCAGTGGCAGCAGGTCGGGCCGCTCACCGGCATGGACGGCGTCGATCGACTTGCCGACCAGGTACGGGATCAGCACCGTCATGCCCATCGCCAGCCAAGCGAAGACCAGTGAGCCCACGACCTCTCGCTTGTACGGGGAGAGAAATCCGATCAGGCGCTTGAACGTGGGCATTCCGAGGCCTTACTATACAAAGTGAAGTATTGCCCCCGCGCTTAGTTTCACGACCCCGAAGCGCGCCCCTCCGCAGCGAAACGAGGCCATCCACCGAGATGAGCAGAGTGGAGTGATACTTGTCGCGTGCCAAAGCCACCCGCAGGCCTCTGCGAGTCGTGTCGCCATCAACGCCTGGTCAGCAACACACGCGGGTCGACTTTCTCGCTTTGCGAGCGCTCGCGCGACGACCCGGCGTTCCCGCGATACCCGCGCCTGCCGGTCTGGGAGTGCGCGGGCTACGAGGCACGCCAACTCGGGGAATCAGCCCCAACCCGCCCTTGCTAGCGGTCGCGTGTCAGGCTTCGGCTGCGCGTGGAGTTCCTGCGGCGCGGAGCGCTCCGATCGACGCCGCCAGCACCAGCGCGATGGCGGCGATCTCGCGCGGTTCCAACCCCTGATCGAGGCCGACGAAGCCAACGGTCGCCGCAACCGCCGGCTCGAGGCTCATCAGTACCCCGAAAGTCCCCTCGGGAAGCCGGCGGAGCGCCTCCATCTCGAGTGAGTAAGGGACCACCGAGCTCAGCAGGGCCACCGCGAGGCCGATCGCCAGGATTCGGGCGTCCAGCAACTCGGCGCCCCCGTCAAGCACGCCCGCCGGAATCACGGCGGCGGCGGCAACGGTCATCGCGATCGCCAGCCCTGCTCCCCCGGCAAAGGCCTGGCCCACCCGCGCCGTCAGCATGATGTAGGCGCCCCAGAACAGGCCGGCCACAAGCGCCAGCACGCAGCCAAGCCCGTCGAGGGAAGAACCTGGAAAGGGCGCGAGCAGGACCAGCCCCACGATCGCCAACCCGACCCAGATCAGGTCGAGGCGCCTCCGTGAGGCCAGGATCGCGACGCCGAGCGGCCCGACGAATTCGAGCGTTACCGCGATCCCCAGCGGAATCCGGTCGAGGGCAGCGTAAAAGCTCAGGTTCATCGCCGCCAGAGCCCCGCCCAGGAGCAGAACGCTGCGGCGGTCCACGCGTGCGCCCAGGCGCAGAGCGGGCCGCCAGACCGCCAACAGGATGAGCGCCGCGAATCCGATCCTGAGGAAGACCGTCCCGCCCGGTCCCACGTCGTCGAACAGCGTGGTGGCGAACGCTGCGCCAATCTGAACCGAGACGATGCCGCCCAGAACCAGGGCCGTGGCTCTCGTTTGCGAGCCTTGTGCGCACCCGCTCGCCCGCGGAGCGATACGCATCCCTATCGGGTAACCGTCTTGCGGTACCTGGTGGTCGCGATCAGCATGAAGACCAGAGCAAGCGCGATCGCCCGATGAAGGTCGCGATGAGCGCTTCGACCGCGAGCTCCAAGGCTCAGCCGCGCCGGTAGAGCCAGGTGGTGACCGGCGCGAACACGGCGGTCAAGAGCGCGGCGACCACCAGGACGATGACGATGTCCGTTGCGTCGGCGTTCCCCTCCATGAGGCCGCGCGAAGCGTTCGCCAGGATGGAGATCGGATTGACGTCCACGAACGCCTTGAGGCCCGCGGGCAGCGTTTCCGGGTCGACGAAGACGTTGGAGAGGAAGGTCAGCGGGAAGATGCCCATGAAGCCGGCGTTCATGACGGCGTTGGGCGAGCGGAGCAACAGCCCCAGCGTCGTGAACACCCAGGAGAGCCCGAACGCGAAGATGACGACCAGCCCGAGTGCGGCGACGACTCCGCCGACGCCGGCGTCGGGGCGGTAGCCGAGCGCGACGCCGAGGACGATGATCACGGTGCCGGCGAGCACGTAGCGCACGCTGTCGCCCAGAAGCGAGCCGACAAGCGGTGCGGGTTTCCAGATCGGCAGCGAGCGGATCCGGTCGACGACGCCTTTGGTCAGGTCGGTGTTCAGCGCGATGCCCGAGTAGACGGTCGTGAACAGCACCGACATGACCAGAATTCCCGGCAGGATGTACTCCAGGTACTCGCCGGTCGAGCCCGCGATCGCACCGCCGAACAGGTACGTGAACATCAGGACGAACATCACCGGGGTGATGGTCACGTCCAAAAGCTGCTCGGGAACGTGCTTGACCTTCAGCATTCCGCGCCACGCGAACGCCATCGTGGATGCGATGGCACTCGCACGCGGCGGCCGCGGCGTCGAAGCCAGCGCCTTGCGCAGCGCCACTCCCTCGCCGGTTGCCGCCGGCGCCTGGGTCGTAGTCGGATTCGTGCTCATGCCACCTCCGCTTCGTCGATCTCTGACCGCTCGGCCGGGTCGTCCTCCGCCGGGTGCCCGGTGAGCGCCAGAAAGACCTCATCCAAGCTCGGTTGCCCGAGCGAGAAGTCGGCGATGGCGACGTCGGCGCGAGCCAGTTCGGCGACGGCCTCCGCGGCACGATCCGCGTCGGGGCAGGGGGCGGAAAGAGCGGTGGGATCGGCCTCCAGGTGGACGGTGCCGAGGGCGCCAGCCAGCACCCGCTCAGCCTCGGCCCGGTCGTCGGGGTCGAGCAGACGCACGTGAAGCGCCCCGGATCCGACCGACGCTTTGAGCTGCGCCGGCGTTCCCTCGGCGATCACCTTGCCGTGATCGATTACCGCGATCCCGTCAGCCAGCCGGTCGGCCTCATCCAGGTACTGGGTGCAGAGCAGGATCGTCGTCCCCTCCTCCACCAGAGCTCGGATGATGTCCCAGACCTGGTTCCGTGAGCGTGGATCGAGCCCGGTCGTCGGCTCGTCGAGGAACATTAGCTGGGGAGTGACGACGATGCTGGCCGCGATGTCAAGTCGTCGCCGCATGCCGCCGGAGTAGTTCTTGACCAGGCGGCCCGCGGCTTCGGCGAGCCCGAAGGCGTCCAGCAACTCGCCGGCCCGCTCCTTGGCTTCGGCCCGCTTCAGACCGAGCAGCAGGCCCAGCAGGACCAGATTCTCCCGCCCGGTCAGGTCTTCGTCGACCGACGCGAGCTGGCCGGTCAGGCTGACGAGGCCGCGGACGGCGTCGGCGGCGCCCACGATGTCATGTCCGAGCACCTTCGCCGACCCTGCATCGGGGCGCAGAAGCGTGGCCAGCATTCGGATCGTCGTCGTCTTCCCGGCGCCGTTCGGGCCCAGGACGCCGTAGACGGACCCGCTGCGGACCGCCAGATCGACGCCGTCGACCGCCTTGGCGTCGCCGAAGGACTTGACAAGGCCAGTGGCCTCGATCGCGAGTGGAGTGGAGCCGGTCATCGATGTGCCATCGAATCTAGACGACGCCATCGAGGAACACGGTGGGGTTATCCCCCGTTCTAGGCGGCGGGTCCCAGCCCCGATCAGCTCGCTTTCGCAGCGCGTCGGCTACGGGTGGACTTCCGCTTGCTGAGCTGGTGGACTCTCCCGGCGACTCCGAAGGTCAGCGTCTGATGCGTGGCTTGAGGTTCGCCAACCGAGGCTTCGGCAGGCGATCGAGCGTTCCCTGCAGGCGATCGCCCAGCTCCGCCGGCGTCGGCCGGCCGGCCGGGTCGTGAGCCAAGCTGGCCATGATCGGGTCTGCCAGCGCCCGGGGAACGTTGGGGGGAAGGGCCCTCGGGGCGCTCGTGAGCTGCGGAAACCGCACCGCCGGAACCCCGGAGCGACGGTCGCCCTTCGGGAATGGGCGCTGACCCGTGAGCCCCTCGTAGAGGGAGGCACCCAGCCCCCAGACGTCTGCGGGAGGGCCGATCGGGGTGGTGGAACCCGGCTGCGCCTGCTCGGGCGCCATGTAGGCATCGGTCCCCACCGGCGAGGCGAGCCTCGCGCATTCCGGCACGGTTCGGGCGACGCTGAGGTCGATCAGTCTCGGCGGGCCACCCATGATGATGTTCGACGGCTTGATGTCGAGATGGACGAGATCGCGGGAGGAGAGGTAGTGGACCGCCGCGCAGATCTCGATGCCAAGCGAGGTGAGCTGCTCCGGCAGGAGCGGTCCGTACTTTCGGCGCAAGCTGGACAACCGCGGGCCCTCCAGGTGCTCGAGCACGATGTGCGGTCGCGGACCGTCGAGCTGCGCGTCGAAGGCACGGACCACGACCGGATGGTTGAGCTGCTCGAGCAGCTTCATCTCCCTGCGCAGACCGGCCAGCGCGCCTCGGTCGTCCACCAGCCCGGGACGAAGGACCTTGACGACGACGAGGCTGCGCAGCCGCTCCTCCCAGGCGAGATAGGCCTCGTAGCGAAGTCCGCCGCCGAGCAGCTTGACCACGCTC
>JALZKA010000056.1 GCA_030859475.1 Actinomycetota bacterium | reverse complement strand
GGGTCCTGTCGCAGGGATGGCCCCGAAAGATCTGCCGTACAGCGGTGCGGACAGATTTCGGGGCCACCACCTGCGCCACCCGCTGCCCGGGTCAACTACGCGAGGCGGGAGGTAGCCTGCGGATCCGATGATCCTCGCCATCGACCAGGGCACGACCGGATCGACCTGCCTGGTCTTCGACCGCGACGGCCGGGTCGCGGGCCGCGCCTACAGCGAGTTCTCGCAGCACTTTCCCGAGCCGGGCCGGGTCGAGCATGACGCGAACGAGATCTGGGAGGTCACGCGCAGGGTCGCGGGTGAAGCGCTCAAAGCGGCCGATGCCGATGGCAGCGACCTGGATGCGATCGGCATCGTGAACCAGCGGGAGACCGTGGTCGCGTGGGATCCCGGCACGGGCGAGCCGGTCCACAACGCGCTCGTCTGGCAGGACAGGCGCACGGCGGAGCGCTGCGACGAGCTTCGGGAGGCGGGACACGAAGAGCTGATCAGGGAACGCACAGGGCTGGTGCTGGATCCGTATTTCTCCGGCACCAAGATCGAGTGGCTCGTCCGCAACGTTCCCGAGGCGGCGAACGCCGTCTTCGGGACCGTCGATGCCTGGCTCATCTTCAAGCTCACCGGCCGCCACGCGACCGACTACTCGAACGCCTCGCGAACTCTCCTGTTCGACATCGGCGGGGGCGCCTGGGACGAGGAGCTTTGCGAGCTCCTCGGCGTCGATCCATCGCGCCTGCCGGAGGTGCTGCCGTCGGCCGGGGTGATCGGCACCACCACGGTGTTCGGCGGCGAGGTGCCCGTCGCGGGAGTCGCCGGCGACCAGCAGGCGGCCCTTTTCGGCCAAGCCTGCCACCGGCCGGGCGAGGCGAAGAACACATACGGAACGGGCAGCTTCGTCCTGCTGAACGCCGGGTCCAAGCTTCCCAAGCCCCATGCCGGCCTGCTGACGACGGTTGCCTGGAACCTGGGGGAAGCGACGACTTACGCGCTTGAGGCCGCGATATTCGTAACCGGCGCCGCTGTGCAGTGGCTGCGCGACGGTCTCGGAATCGTGGACGACGCGGCCGGGACGGAAGCGCTTGCCGCATCGCTCGATTCGAACGAGGGTGTCTACTTCGTACCGGCGCTGACCGGGCTCGGCTCGCCGTACTGGGACCCCTACGCGCGCGGGACGATCGTCGGGCTGACCAGGGGTAGCGGCCCGGCACAGCTCGCCAGGGCGGCGCTGGAGGCGATCGCCTATCAGACCGTCGATGCGGTCCACGCCCAGGAGGCGGCGGCGGGGGAGGCGCTCAAGGAGCTGAAGGCAGACGGAGGCGCGGTCGCCAACCACTGGATGATGCAGTTCCAGGCCGATGTGCTGGGCGCGCCGGTGATCATTCCCGAGGTGGCGGAGACCACTGCCCTGGGCGCCGCCTACCTCGCCGGGATAGGCAGCGGGCTCTGGGACGCGCGAGAGGTGGGGGAGCGCTGGCGGGAGGCCGCTCGGTTCGAGCCGAAGATGAAGGCATCTGAGCGCGAGGAGCTCCTGGCCAGCTGGCATCGGGCCGTCGAGCGCTCGCGCGGCTGGGCCGGGGGCGGCTGACCGCACTTCCGATGGCGGACCTAAAGCCACAGGTCTACAAGGACTCCCGGCCGCCGGAGGAGTTTCAGCATTTCCACGATTGGATCCGGGCCAATCGTCCCGGCTGGACCTATGAGCTGGTGCGGATGATCTTCACCCCAATCCTGTGGTTCGTCTACCGCGGCTGGGCGCTCGGCACCTCGAACGTCCCCGCCGACGGGCCCTTCATCATCGCGCCCAACCACTTCTCGCACCTCGACCACTTCTTCACCGGCGTTTTCATCCGTCGGAAGATCCAGTTCATGGCGAAGTCGCAGCTCTACGGCAACCCGATCCTGGACTACATCTTCAGGGTCGGCGGTGTCTTCCCCGTCATGCGCGGCCGCCACGACACGGAGGCGTTCATCACCGCCCATGCGATCCTGAACCGGGGCGGGTGCGTCGGCATGTACTGCGAGGGCGGCCGGTCGCGCACCGGAGAGCTCGGCGAGGCCAAGCCCGGGGTGGGGCGCCTGGCGCTGGAGTCCGGCGTGCCGGTCGTGCCAGTGGCCATCCACGGCTCCTCGGGCGTCAGGGCGTGGAAGCGGTTGCGCTTTCCGAAGGTGACGATCCAATTCGGTGAGCCCGTCTCGTTCGCGCGGGTGGCTGCGCCCACTCGCGAAGAGCAGCTGGCGACCTCTCAGGCGATCTTCGCAAAGGTCAAGGAGATGTACGCGATCCTGGACGCCGAAGGCCGCCGGGGCGCGGCCGGCCGTTTGACCGGCGGCTAATCGGGCATCCGGCCGGTATGAGCACCGGACTCCTGATCGCCATCGTGGTTGCGGTGATCCTCTTGGCTCTGCTGCTGGTCGTTCCCGCCGTCCGATCGCACCGGGTCAAGCAGGCCGCGGAGCGCGAGCGCCTCGCCCGTGAGGCGGTCGATCACCGGGCTCAAGCCGACGCCGGCGTGGCTCGCGCGCGTGACCTCAGCTCCGAGGTCGAGGTCCACCGGGAAGAGGCCAAGCGCCACCAGGAGCTGTCCGAGGCGCACGCCCTGAAGGCGGAAGAGCACGAGCGCGCGGCCGGCAAGGCTCAGGCAGGTGTAAATCGCGCCGGTGACGCGGCCGGGCGCCACGATGCCCGGGCGGCGGATCTGGAGGCAGAGCTTCCCGAGTCGGAGACCGAGACGCGTAACTAGGTCTGGCTACTCGTAGCGCTTGGCGATCGTCGGCCATGCCTTGGGGTCGTGGCCGGGGATGATTACCGCCTGGGGGTATTGCCGTTTGAAGAGCCGCAACTCCTGTAGCGAGCGGCGCCAGGTGTGTGGGTCGGCGGGGCGGGGCGGGGGGGCCGCGTCCTCGAGCTGAGCCAGGGTGTAGATCGCGTCGCCCGCGATCACCAAGTCGCGCTCCTTCAGCCGGCAGATCACCGACTGATGACCCGCCGTGTGACCCGGGGTGTAGGCCAGACGCACGCTGCCGTCCCCGAACAGGTCGAAGGTGCGGCCGAACGTCGAGTACGACTCTGCCCTGGAGGTGTCGTAATCGACGATCCGGTAGTCGAAGGCGTAGTCGAACTGGGAGCGGATGTAGCCGTTCAAGGAGGGCCGCGGCCCGCTCGAGGCCGCGTTCCACTCGGTCTCGGAGACGATGAACGTGGCACCGCCGAACTCGGCCATCCCGGAGGCATGGTCGAAATGCAGGTGGGTCATGACGACGGTCCCGATCTTGCCCGGATCGACGCCGCGTGCTCGTAGCTGCGCCGGCAGGTCCTCGCCGGGATCGAGCTGCGGGCGCCCATACCAGCTGACCACCCGACCCAGGTTGGCGCTCGGTTTCGACGTAACCGAGGGATGCAGCCCCGTGTCCACGACGAACGGCCCGGCGCCGGGATGGGTGATCAGAAAAGCAGGACAAGGAACGGTCCACCAGCTCGACCGCGGCGTCATCGGGCCCAGCATCGTGAGCTGACTCATGCGCTCGCCACCAACGCGCTCGAACCACTGGGGCGGCGCGGTCATCCGGCCGACCTCCATGGGCTCGACGACCACGCTCGCGCCCGGCGTCCCGCCGGGTAAAGGGCCCCCGAGCGGACGCGGATGTGCCTTGACCTTCATGGCTGCCAGCGTAACCCTATGCTGCTCGCCGATGGGCCCGCCATCCCACATCTTTCGCGACGGCCTGCTCGACGGGCAGGTCTGCGTGGTGTCCGGGGCCGGGACGGGATTGGGCCGGGCAAGCGCGCTGGAGCTGGCCCGGCTTGGGGCCGTGGTGATCGGCTGCGGGCGGCGTTCCGAGCCGATCGCCGACACCGCTGCGGCGATCGGCGCGGCGGGAGGTCAGGCGTTCTGCCAGGCCTTGGACATCCGCGACGAAGAGGCTGTCGATGGCTTCTTCGACCGGGTCGTCGCGGACTACGGCCGCGTCGACGTCCTGGTCAACAACGCCGGGGGCCAATTCTTGAGCCCCGCCGAGGCGATCTCGCCGAAGGGCTTTAGGACCGTGATTGAGCTGAACGTGGTCGGTACCTGGCTGATGACCCACGCGGCCGCCACCAAAGCGTTCATCCCGCAGGGGGGCGGCAAGGTCCTGAGCGTCACGCTGTCCCCACACAACGGAATGCCGGGCATGGTCCATTCCGGGGCCGCCAGGGCGGCTGTCGAGAACATGATGAAGACGCTGTCGATCGAGTGGTCCCGTCACCGGATCAAGCTGTGCGCGCTTGCCGCCGGCCAGTTCGCGACCGACACCTTTCGCACGAAGTATCCGGCGGCGATGGTCGAGAACATCGAGCGGACGATCCCGCTCGGCCGAACCGGAACCGAGGAGGAGTGGGCGTGGCTCGTCGCTTACCTCGCTTCTCCCGCGGGCGACTTCTACTCGGGTACAACGATCACGATGGACGGCGCTCGCGACAACTGGTTCGGCGCCTGGCCCCCGGGCTTCGCGGGCCGCGAGCCGGGCGCGGGGACGATCGAGGCGGAGGAGCGCAGGCCGAAAGGCTGAGGCAACGGGTCCGACCGGGTCTCAGCGAAGCACCTTCGCGACGAGCTCGCCAAGGACCCGATAGCCCTCGATTGAGGGATGGTCTCCGTCGTCGGTGAAACGGGAGGCCATCAGCCCGGGTGCCATCGGATCCTCCAGCGCTCGATTGAAGTCGAGCACGGGGATCGCTCGCCGTTTCGCGATCACCTTGATCAGCCTGTTCAGATTCGCGATTGCGGAATCGGCCCCCGGGTGGCCGTTGTTCCACGGCAGGACGTTGGCGATCGCCACTTCGAGGCCCTCGGCCTGCGCCCGCGCGACGAGGGCGTCGAGGTTCTGGGCCGCATCGTCGACCGCCGACGAGACGGCCGGGTCGCCAGCGCCCAGCGACTGAGCGATGTCGTTGATGCCGCCCTGGACGATCACCGATCCGGCGCCCGCCGCGCACTCGCCGAGCCGGGCTGCGATCTCGTCGGTGCGCTCCCCGAAGACGCCACAGTTCTCAAACTCGAGCTCCGGCTCAGCGCGACGCGCCCAGAACTCGTACTGGCTGCGCTCATCGTCGCCGAACCCGAGGGCGGCGCGCAGCGCGGGGTCGGGGTCGTAGAGAGGCGACCCCGCGGTGATCGAGTCGCCCAGCGCGGCGACCCGGTTGGCGTCGAGTCGCGTGCCCGGGTGAGCGGACTCCGAGGGCGGCTCGGGCGCCGGCGCCTTCTTGTCGCTATCGCATGCGCCGAGGGCGAGAGCGGCCACGACGGCGAGCAGCGCGAGCGTCAGGTGAACATGCCCCCGAACTGGCCTCCGGTCACGTTGAGGACCTGGCCGTGGACGTAGTTCGCGTGCTCCGAGCACAAGAACAGGACCGGCCCTGCCGCCTCCTCCGGTTGTGCCGGGCGTCCCAGCGGGATGATCATCGCTGCCATAGCGCGCATCTGCTCCGGGATCCCGAGGTCGATCGTCTCCCCCTCCTTTTCGATCGTCTCCCCCTTCTCCTTGGCCTGCGTCAGGCGGGTCTCGACGAAGCCGAAGGCGACGGCGTTGACGTTGATCTTGAACTGTCCCCACTCCTTGGCGAGGGTCTTGGTCAGGCCGACGATCGCGGACTTGCCCGCCGAGTAGTTGACCTGGCCCGCGTTGCCCATCGTGCCCGAGATCGACGAGATGTTGACGATCTTGCGGAAGACCTCCTTGCCCTCCGCCTTCTCCGCCTTGGCGGCCTCGCGCCACGCGGGGGCGAGGGCTCGGATCAGGCGAAACGGCGCGACGGTGTGGATGTCGAGCATCGCCTGGAACTGCTCGTCGCTCATCTTGTGGGCGACTCCGTCCCAGGTGTAGCCCGCGTTGTTGACGAGGATGTCGACTTGCCCGAACTCGTCCTGGGCTTTCTCCACCAGCGCATCAGGAACACTCGGGTCGGTCAAATCGCCGGCGAATACCGCGGCATCACCATGGATCTCCTGGGCAGCCTGCTCGGCCACGTCGCCGTCGATGTCGTTGATCAGCACCTTCGCTCCCTCGCTTACGAAAAGCTCCGCGGTGGCGCGGCCGATCCCTCGCGCCGACCCGGTGATGATCGCCGTCTTGCCTTCCAGTAGGCCCATCGGTAGTCGATTCCTCCTGTTTTCCTCGCTTGATCCCGAGCGCAGCACGCTATTCGATGAAGGGCGATTGGGTATGGGTTGCCTGGCCCTGGCGAATCTGGGACACTGACGCCGGTAAGGGTTAAGCGAACAGGGTTAGAGGAACTTTATGAAGCTAGGTAGGCGGCTCGTCGCGGTTCTTGTCGTCGGTAGTGCGATCTGGGCGCCGGGCACGGCAGTGGCGGATCACGCGGCCGCCCCGATCCATCCCGGGGTGATGACGTTCACCGGCGGCGGGCAGTGCACCTCCAACTTCGTCTTCCGTGACGGTGGCGGGACCTACCTGGGCCAGGCGGCCCATTGCGCCGGGACAGGCGCAGCCACCGACACCAACGGCTGCGACGCGGGCTCGCAGCCAATCGGCACCCCGGTCGAGATCGACGGGGCATCCCGGCCGGGCACCCTCGCCTACAGCTCCTGGATTGCGATGCAGGCAGCGGGCGAGACCGACCCGAACGCCTGCGCGTACAACGACTTCGCCCTCGTCAGGGTGGATCCGGCCGACGTTCCCTCGATCGATCCGACGGTCCCCGGCCTCGGCGGGCCGACCAGTGTGGGTGGCCCCGGCGCGCGGCTGGGCGACACCGTCTACTCGTACCAGAACTCCTCTCTGCGCTTGGGCGTTCCACAGCTGCGCCCGAAGCAGGGCGTGGTGATCGCGAGCGAAGGTGACGGCTGGAGCCGGAGCGTCCTGACGGTGACCCCCGGCATCCCGGGCGACTCGGGGAGTGGGTTCCTGAGCTCAACGGGGCAAGCGATCGGGACCCTTTCGACCCTTCAGATCCTGCCGCTTGCGGGCTCGAACGGAGTGGCCGACCTCTCGCACGAGCTCGAGTACGCGCGCGCACACGGGTTCGGCGGCGTGGGCCTCGTGCCAGGCACCCGCCCGTTCCGCGGCGACCTGCTCCAGGCGATCCTGGGCGGCTAGCGAGTGAACATCGGCCAGGACCTGCGCGATCGCCGCGAGGCGGTCGTCCGCGAGCACATGGAGTCCGAGAACGCGCACGAATACGACGTGACTCTCGGAACGTTCGGCCACCCGCGCTACGAGATCATTCCGACCGGCGACGTCTTCGACGGGGAGGAGGCGGTACGCCGGTACTTCGAGGACACCCGGACAGCCTTCCCCGATCAGCGCAACGAGCTGATCGCCTTGCACCACGCCGACAGCGGCGTCATCGCCGAGTTCACGCTGAAGGGAACGCACGAGGGGCCGCTGCGCGAAATTCCGGCAACCGGCAAGGCATTCGAATGCCGCTGCGTCGCGTTTTTCCTGTTCGAGGCGGCGGATCTGGTCTGCGAGCGCGTCTACTTTGACGCGGCCACGATCCTGGGACAGCTCGGCCTGGTGCAGCCGGCACCTTCGTTGAGCGACTAAGTGCCTATCTCGCCAGGTGCACCCCCCTAACGAGATCGGCACTAGAGCCCCAGCTGACGGCCCAGGATCTCCCGCATGATCTCGTCGGTGCCGCCGCCGATCGGGCCCAGGCGCAGGTCGCGTAGCGCGCGCTCGAGCCCGTATTCCTTCATGTAGCCGTAGCCGCCGTGGATCTGCAGGCACTCGTCGGCGACCTCGACCGCGGCCCGCTGGGTCAGCAATTTCGCCTTGGTCACTTCCTGGAGGCCGGCGCCGACCGAGGGATGGCCCCAGTCCCGCCGCGCGATCGCCTCCCGCCGTTCCAGCTCGGGGGCGATGAACTCGCGCAACGCGTGGTAGGTGAGCGCGCGGGCGACCTCCATCTTGATCGCGACCTCGGCGAGCTTGTGGCGAATCGACTGGAACCGGCCGATCGGCCGCCCGAAGGCCTCGCGCTCGAGCGCGTAGGCGATCGTCACGTCGAGTAGTCGCCGCATCGCGCCGACGGCGCCCAGCGCCATCAACAGGCGCTCCCACTGAAAGTTGGCCATGATCAGATAGAAGCCGCCGTTCTCGGGCCCGAGCAAATTTGCCTCCGGCACCGCGACGTCGGTGAACGAAAGCTCCGCTGTGTCCGACGCGCGCCAGCCCAGCTTCTCGAGCTTGCGCGCGACCTCGAACCCGGGCATGCCGCGCTCCAGGATCAGGAACGAGATGCCGTGGTGGCCGCCGTCCGGAGAGGTCTTGACGGCGCAGACCAGGAAGTCGCAGCGCACGCCGTTCGTGATGAACGTCTTCGAGCCGTTGACCAGGTAGCCGCCGTCGATGCGGTCGGCCCTGGTGCGGATCGAGGCGACGTCCGACCCGGCCCCGGGCTCGGTGATCCCCAGCGCGCCGATCTTCTGCCCGGCGATCGCCGGCCGGAGAAAGCGCTCGTGCTGGTCGGCCGTGCCGAACTTCCAGATCGGCGGGGTGGCAATGCCGGTGTGGGCGCCCAGGCCGGCTCCAACGCCGCCCGAGCTGCCCGCCGCAGCCAGCTCCTCGGCCCAGACGGCGTCATGCACGTAGTCACCGCCCTGCCCGCCGAGCTCCTCCGGGTACTTGAGGCCCAGGAACCCGAGCTCGCCGGCGCGGTTGTAGAGCTCGCGGGGGAAGCCGCCGGCGTCGTCCCACTCTTCTACGTGCGGAGCGATCTCGGCCTCGACCCAGCGCCTGATCGTCGCCCGCAGCTCTTCGTGCTCGTCCGTGAAGGGAGGCAGCAGGGCGCGCCTGCCGGAGTCCTTGAGGGTGGCTGTCACAGCCCGTACGAGCGGCCGATCACGTCGAGCATGATCTCGTCCGTGCCGGCCCCGATCCGGTTCAGCCGCTGGTCGCGGAAGGCGCGCTCGATCTCGTACTCCTTCATGTAGCCGTAGCCGCCGAAGATCTGGACGCACTCGTCGGCGACCTCGTGGCAGACGCGCGTCGCGAAGAGCTTCGCCATCGTGATCTCGCGCACCGGGTACTCGCCGTTGGCAAAGCGCCACGCTGTGGCGTGCACCATCTGCTTGGCCGCCTCGATCTTCGTCGACATGTCGGCGAACTTGTGGCGCATCACCTGGAAGCGCCCGATCGAGCGGCCGAACGCCTCGCGCTCCTTCGCGTACTCCAGGGTCTTCTCGAACATCCGCTCGCAGGCCGCGTAGCAGCCTGCCGCGGCGACCAGGCGCTCGCCCTGAAGCTCCCAGGAGATGTGGTAGAAGCCCTTGCCGACCTCGCCGAGGACGCAATCGGCCGGGACCCGCATGTCCTCGAAGGCCAGCTCAGCGGTATCGGAGGCGTGCATCCCCATCTTCTCCAGCGTGCGGCTGACGCTGAATCCAGGCAGCGGATTGCCCTCGTCGTCGCGCAGGTCGACCAGGAACAGCGTGATCCCGTCGTGCCGCGCGCTCGGGTCGGTCTTGGTGACCAGCACGCAGAAGTCGGCCCGGGCGCCGTTGGTGATGAACGTCTTCGAGCCGTTGATGACGTACTCGTCGCCGTCGCGGATCGCCGAGGTGCGGATGCCGGCGACGTCCGAGCCGGCCCCCGGTTCGGTGATCCCCAGGCTGCCGATCCGCTTGCCCTTGATGCCGGGCACCAGGAAGCGCTGCTTCTGCTCCTCGGTGCCCAGCAGATGGACTGGAGGGAGGACCATGTCGGTCTGCACCGCGAAGCCCATGTTGGTGCCACCGGACCCGCTGTAGCTCATGCACTCCGCTCTGACCAGGGAGTAGAAGTAGTCGCCGCCCTGCCCGCCGTAGCGCTCCGGGAAGCAGAGCCCGAGGTAGCCCAGCTCGCCGGCGCGTCGCAGGGCGGAGTCCGGCCACAGGGTGTCCTCCCACTCGTTGCGGTGGGGCCAGAGCTCCTTCTTTACCCACTGGGTCATCGACTCGCGCAGGTCCAGGTGCTCCTGGCTGAAGATGAAGTGCCTGCGCGTTCCGTCGTGCTCCGGCTTGATAACGGTTTCGGGGGCGCCCACGCGGTCTCCTTTTCCGCCCGGATCGGGGGCGGGCTCGACAAAGTAGGAAGTAAAGGGTAATACTTCTCGCACATGACCGCTTTCGAGAAGCTCCGCTACGAGGTAGGCGACGCAATCGCGACGATCACGCTCGACGATCCCGACACGCGCAACGCCCTGTCCGATCAGCTGCTTGGCGAGCTGCTCGAAGCCCTGCGCCAGGCGAAGGCGAGCGACGATGTCCGGGTGGTGGTCCTTACCTCTTCGCATGAGAAGGTGTTCTCCGCCGGCGGCAACCTCAGCGGATTCGCCGCGGACGCGCCCACGGCGCACAAGTACTTCGGGATCGAGCTGTTCGTCGACGTCTTTCGCGAGCTGGGCGAACTCGGCAAGCCGTCGATCGTGGCCGCCAACGGCCACGTCCTGGCCGGCTCGCTCGGGATCGCACTCGCCTGCGACCTGATCATCGCCAAGGACACCGCGGGCTTCGGCACGCCGGAGATCAACGTCGGCCTCTTCCCGTTCATGATCATGGCTCTGATCTACCGCAATGTCGGACGCAAGAAGACGAACGAGATGCTGCTCCTTGGCGAGCGGCTGACAGCTGAGGAGGCGCGCGAGGCTGGGATTGTCAACAGGGTGGTGGGCGCCGACGAGTTCGACGGTGCCGTCGCCGGCTGGGCGCAGAAGCTGGCGGCGAAGTCGCCTCTGGTCATGCGTCTCGGCAAGGATGCGATGTGGCGGCAGATGGACATGCCGCTGATCGAAGCGCTCGATTACCTACGAGCACAGCTGACGATCGAGCTTTCGACCGAGGACGCCATCGAGGGTGTGACCGCGTTCTTCGAAAAGCGCGAGCCGAACTGGAGGGGACGCTGATGGCGGCCGACAGCAACGACGCGACCGAGCCGTCCGCCACCACCGCCGACCACACCGCCGATGCCCCCGAGGCCCCGGCCGAAACCGAGCACGGTGGTGAGACCGGCATGAAGCGGCTGGTCGGCGACCTCCACGAGCGGCGCGAGAAGGCGAAGCTCGGTGGCGGTCCGGCGAAGATCGAAAAGCAGCACTCCGTCGGCAAGCTGACCGCTCGCGAGCGGATCGATCTCCTGGTCGACGAGGGCACCTTCGTCGAGATGGGCATCCACGGCCGCCCGCATTTCGCCCAGCGCGCGATGGACGGCAAGGAGGCCGCGGCCGACGGCGTCGTCACCGGCTGGGGCGACGTCGAGGGCCGCACGGTCGCGATCGCCGCCTACGACTTCACCGTCATGGCCGGCTCGATGGGCATGACCGGCGAGATCAAGGTCGGCCGCGTCCGCGAGCTGGCGTTGAAGCAGCGAATGCCGCTCGTCTGGCTCCTCGACTCGGCGGGTGCGCGGATTCAGGAAGCGACCGGCTCGTTGTTCGCGGGGTCCGGCCACCTGTTTCGCGAGGAGGTCGAGATGTCGGGCGTCGTGCCGCTGGTCGCGGCGATGATGGGCCCGTGCGCGGCGGGCACCGCCTATATCCCCGGCCTGTCCGACTTCGTGCCGATGGTCTCCGGCCACGGAGCGATGGCGCTGGCGGGACCGCACCTGACCAAAGCGGTTACCGGCGAGGAGATCTCGATGGAGGATCTGGGCGGCGCAAAGGTTCATTGCCGGAAGTCGGGCGTAGGTGACCTCGAGGTCAAAGACGACGCCGAGTGCATCCAGGCGGTGAAGGCCTACCTGTCGTTCTTCCCCTCGAACTGCGAAGAGAAGCCCCCGATCAAGCCGACGGACGACCCGGACGATCGCATGTCGGAGAAGCTCCTCGACATCGTCCCCGAGTCGAACCGCCAGCCCTACGACATGTACGACGTGATCCGCGAGATCGTCGACGACGGCGAGTGGTTCGACTTGAAGCCGAGGTTCGCGAAGACGATCATTACCTGCCTGGCGCGCTTCGGCGGTCAGCCCGTTGGCATCGTCGCCTCGCAGCCGAAGCAGCTCGGCGGGATCCTGGAGAACGATTCGGCCGACAAGGCCGCGCGCTTCGTCAATCTCTGCGACGCGTTCGAGATCCCGCTCGTATTCCTGCAGGACGTGCCCGGCTTCATGGTCGGCTCGAAGGTCGAGCACGCCGGCATCATCCGCCACGGCGCGAAGATGCTCTACGCGATCTCCCGCGCCACAGTGCCGAAGGTCACCATTGTGATCCGCAAGGCCTACGGCGCCGGTTATTACGTGATGAACGGCAAGGCCTATGAGCCCGACCAGATCTACGCCTGGCCGTCGGCCGAGATCTCGGTGATGGGTGCCGAGGGCGCGGTCAACATCATCGGCCGCTCCGCAATCGAGGCTTCGGACGACCCCGACGCCACCCGCGAGGCGATGCTCGCCGCGGTTCGGGAACAGATCGACGTCTATATCGCCGCCGGCAACGCGATGATCGACGACGTGATCGACCCGCGGGAGACGCGGCCCCGGATCATCAGCGCGCTGCGGATGGCGAAGGACAAGCGGGTCGAGAGGCCGTGGCGCAAGCATGGGGTGATGCCGGTATGAGTACCTTCGACGATCCCGTAATCATCAGCAACTCCATCTCCGGAGCGATCGCCAATCGCGATCAGTGCCCCGCGATCCCATACACCCCGGCCGAATACGCCGCCGAGGCCCGGCGTGCCGTCGGCGAGGGCGCATCCCAGATCCACATCCACGCCCGCACCCCGGACGGAGTCCCCTCCTACGAGATCGAGGACTTCGAGGCCATCACCCGTGCGATCGTCGCCGAGGTCGGGCCTGAGGTGATCATCAACTACTCGACGGGGGCGATCGGTGTCTCGGTCGAGAAGCGGCTTTCCTACTTGCGCGCGCTCACCCCGGACGTGGCGGCGCTCAACATGTCGTCGATGAACTACGCCAAGTACTCGCGGCGGCGCAAGGACTTCGTCTTCAAGGCGGTGTTCGAGAACTCGTTCGACCTGATCATCGAGTTCCTGGAGGCGTTCCGGGAGTTGGGCATCAAGCCCGAGCA
>JALZKA010000055.1 GCA_030859475.1 Actinomycetota bacterium | reverse complement strand
GATCTGGACCTGAGCGACGCGGTAGCCGTCGTTCACGACTGGGGAGGCCCGATCGGCCTGCGCTGCGCGGTTGAGCAGCCCGAGCGCTTCTCGGCGATGGTGGCCATGGACACGGGCCTGTTCACGGGTGAACAGCGTATGTCGGACGCGTGGCAGACGTTTCGCGCCTTCGTCGAGCGCACCGAGGACTTGCCGATCTCCATGCTGGTGCGAAACGCGGTTGCGCGCGGGATGAGCGACGAGGTCGCCGCCGCCTATGACGCTCCGTTCCCGGTCGCGGAGTCGAAGGCCGGTGCGCGGGCGTTCCCCTTGATGCTCCCCACCGATCCCGGCATGCCCGGCGCGGCAGCCGGGAAGCGGGTCCTGGAGGCTCTGCGCCGCGACGAGCGTCCGAAGCTGTGCCTGTGGGCGGATTCCGACCCGATCATCCCGCCGGCCGTCGGGGCCCGCTTCGCCGAAGCAATCGGAGCCGAGCCGCCGCGGGTCATCGCCGACGCCTCGCACTTCCTCCAGGAGGACGCGGGCCCAGAGATCGGAGCGGCAATCGCCGATTGGCTTTCCTGACCGCCGAGTGTCGAGAAACGCCCCACCCTGGGCGTTATCTCATCGCTCGGCGCGGGCGAGGAGCGTCCGTTCCAAAAATGGCAGCAGTGCGGCGGTGAACTCCTCCGGCCGCTCCAGGTTCGGCAGGTGCGCCGCCCCGAGGATCTCCGCGTGGTCCGCCCCCGTCCGGCTTGCCAGCTCGAACGCGCCCGCGAGCACGCTTGGCTGGTCGAACTCGCCCGTGACCACCAGGGAGGGACAGCGCAGCTCGCCCAGGCGGCCGATCGCCGGCGGTTCGAGCTCGCCCGGCTCGACGCGAAACCCGGCTTGCCGCTCGAGCAGGACCCTGTTGACCCGGCTGACCTGGCGGCGCACGTCGCGATCGACCTGTTCGGTGCGCCGGTGCGGGCCGTCCAGCCACATCTTCATCTCGAGCTCGTTCGCGGCATCGAGGCCCTTGCGCTCATAGGTCGAGTCAACCGCCTCCCACGCCAGCAAGATGTCCGGCGTGTGCTGCCAGCCGGATGGCGTCGAGCCGACCGTGACCAGGGCGCTTACCCTGTGCGGAACCGAGAGCGCGAGGTCAAGCGCGGCCGCCCCGCCCATCGAGGAGCCGATCACCGCGGCGCGGTCGATGGAGAGCGCGTCGAGGAGGTCAAGCGCGTCGCCGTGCAGGGTGTACGACCGGCGCGGGTCGGCGGAGTCACCAAAGCCGCGCGCGTCGTAGCGGACGGTCTTGAAACGCTCCGTGAGCTGCCGCCATTGTGGCTCCCACTGGCGCCGGTCGTGGAGGCCCGCATGCAGCAGGAGAATGGCGGGCCCGGTGCCGCCGACCTCGTAGGCGAGGCCGCTGCGCGTGCGGGATACGACGCTCACAGCCGCAGGACGATCGCTGCCGTGATCACCTCGGCCAGTGGCCCGGTCGGGACGCCCGCGATCTCGCCGCCGCCCTCGATCACCCTGACCCTCCCGTCGTCGGAGACCAGCTTCATGTCCATGTCGATGTCCAGGTCCGCCCCGCCCACACCCGTGAAATCGAGCACCGTTCCGATGATCCCGGACCCGGGCACTTCGGCATTCCCGGCAGCGAACTCGGCGATGGCCGACAGTGAGGTTGCCCCGCGCATGGCGAGCAGGTATGGGTCGTCGCCGTCCTGCGTCAGGGTGAAGTTGTCGATCTGCACGGGGCCGGCGTCGGAGTCCGTGATCACGATCTGGGCGTCGTCGAAGCGGTCAAGGTCCTCGAATGCCCGCGGATCCTCCTCCAAATCGAGGTCGAGGTCGAGGCCGGAGCCCGAGACCTCAACCGCGTCACCGCTTCCCCACAGAAGCCGGACAGCGGGTGTCGCCTTGAGGCTGACGTCGGCGACGCCGCCGTTCTCGGTAAGCCGGTCCTCGATCGCATCCTCGCCGAGCCCCGGTACGAAGATCTGCGCGAGCACGAGGAGCAGCACCAAGGCGCCGCCCGCCAGCGCAGTGATCCTGCCGAGGAGCGAGCGGGGAATAGGCATCGATCGTCAATCTACAGTCGCGCCCGCGCCGGTTTTTTGGCCGGCAGCGATCAGGCGCCCGGCGCGGTCGGTCCCGGGGTTCCCTACGATCGATGGGGATGGTGAGAGACAAGGCTCGAATCGCGATTGCCGCAGCGCTCCTCGCCCTGGTGGCCGGAACCGCGTCATCAGGCGCGCGGGCCGAGGTCATCAACATCCCCTGGACGGAGCTCTTGCCGCCCCAGGCCACGCTTCAGAACCCGCAGCCAGGGCCGGTGGCCCACTGTCGCAAGCCGAGCCTCAGGTGTGTACGGGTGGAGATCCGGCGCCTGCGCGAGTACCGCAACGCGCTCGGCTGCGATCACCGGGCCGTGTTCGCCACGACCTACCTGGTGCTGACCAAGCAGCTGTTGCAAGACGTGAAGACGGGAGCGCTCGACTTCATCTCCCCGCGCTACTTCTACTTCGAAGACGCGCTGTTCGCGAACTTCTACTTCAGGGTCTCCCGGGCGTGGAATCGGGGGGACGACGTCCCCGAGGCGTGGCGGGTGGCCTTCATGGCCGCGGCCTCGCCCGACAAGGCGGGGGTCCAGGACATGCTCCTCGGGATCAACGCCCATGTCCAGAACGACATGCCGTTCGTCCTCGCCGCGCTCGGGCTGAGGACGCGCGACGGACGGTCGCGGAAGCCCGACCACGACGCCGTCAACGCCACGCTCAACCGCGCGTATCCCCGGGTCGTGGCGGCTGTCCGCCGCCGTTTTGATCCTTCGCTGGACCTTTCCAACTCGCCCTTGATCCCACTCGACGATCTTGCCGGGCTGGAGCTGACCCGGACCTGGCGCGAGGTCGTGTGGCGAAACGCCGAGCGCCTGCTTAACGCGGAGACGCAGGCCCAGTGGACGCGGGTCGCGCAATCGATCGAGGACTACGCCGCGCTCAACGCGAGGTTGATCGCGGCCGGCGGACTGCCTGGGTACGGAGCGACACGAGACGCGTACTGCGCCGCGGGGCCCAGCGGCAGCTAACTTCGCCGGATGCCCGCGGGACAGGAGAGCTTCGCCCGGGTGGGCGACGTGGAGATCTGCTGGCAGCGGTTCGGCGACGCCGGGGACCCTCCGATGGTGCTGATCATGGGGATCGGCGCCCAGATGATCCTCTGGCCGGACGGTTTTTGCGAGGAGCTTGCAGCGCGTGGATTCGGCATCGTTCGCTTCGACAATCGAGACGCCGGCCGCTCGAGCGTGCTTGACGCTGCCGGGGTGCCGTCGATCCAGGCCGCGCTGGCCGGTGAGCTCCGCGACCCTCCCTACACGCTCTCCGACATGGCCGGCGACACCGCCGGGCTGATGGACGCGCTCGGCATCGAGGCGGCCCACGTCGTCGGCGCCTCGATGGGCGGCATGATTGCCCAGGTGCTGGCGATCGAGCAGCCCGAGCGGGTCCTGTCGCTGGCCTCGGTGATGTCGACGACGGGCGATTCCGACGTCGGCCGCCCGACGCCTGCGGCGCTCGAGGCGTTGATCACCCGTCCGCCGGCCGACCGCGACGGCTACATCGAGGCCACGCTGAGCGCGCGGGCGGTGATCGGCTCACCGGGCTTCGAGACGGACGAGGACACCACGCGGGCGAACGCGGCCCGTGCTTACGAGCGTGGCATTCACCCGGATGGAACCACCCGCCAAGCCGTCGCGATGATCGCGACCGGGAATCGCACGGATCGGCTTCGTGGCCTTGAGGTGCCCACTGTCGTGATCCACGGCGCCGATGATCCGTTGATCACCCTGTCGGGCGGCGAGGCCACCGCAGCGGCGATTCCCGGGGCCGAGCGGGTTGTGATCGACGGGATGGGCCACGACTTCCCGCCCGGCGTCTGGGTGCGGGTCGCCGACGCGATCGAGGCGAACGCCCGGCGGGCGGTCCGCAGGGCGACTTAAGCCGGGTCGGCGATGGCGCGGCCGTTGCCGCTTGCCGGGGCTTCGTAGACCGGGGAGCCGGGACGAAGGTCGGCGAGGCTCATCGCCGGCCACTCTTCCGGCGGTCCAGCGGGCCGGTAGATCTTTTCCTGGCGCCGGGCATGCGGGAGCCGGGCAAGGAGCTCCTCGTTATGGGGCTCGGCCAGCTGGCGCTTGACCGTTTCGATCGCGATCTCGATCGTGCGGTGCTGGTTGGCACGGCTCATCAGATTGCGGCCCATCGCGTTGAGATCCTCTGCCAGCGGCTGGACCAAAACGACCTCGGTGCCGCGCCGGCGCATCGTCTTGGCCTCCGCTCCGAGGCGCCGCCCCGTTGCCCCCCGGATCGCCCGGTCCGCCCACTCGAATGGGTTCCAGGCACGGGTGGGGTGGAGGCTGGAGGTCGGATTCAGGCAGATCACCAGATCCATATGGGCATCGCGCAGGACGTCCAGGTTGGAGGTCGAGTACATGCCGCCGTCGACATAGCGGCGGCCATCGATCTCGACGGGGTGGTAGAAGCCTGGGATCGCGCAGGACGCCGCGACGGCGTCGGCAAGCTCGGCCTTGGGCGACCCCGGACGGCCAAACACCGTGCGGCGGCCGCTGGCGTAGTCGCAGGCGACGATTCGCAGGCCGTCGTGAGGGCTCCAGCCGGTTCCTGAGCTGCGGTGAACGATGTCCTTGAGCGGCTTCGTCGAGATGAACCCACGCGGCAACCAGCCGGCCGCGAGCATCGCCGGCGGATAGCGGCGCGGTCGGGTCGCGGTGCGAAGCGCGAGGGGCCAAGAGCCGGGGCCGACCGGAGGCCAGGCCTTCGCCGGGCGGAAGATCGCGCCCGCCGAGCGATCCGCCTCGGAGGCAGGGCGGCCCTGGGCGTCAGTCAGGCCGGGGATGGTCTCGCCGGCGGAGTGGGCCACCATGAACCAGACCGGGGTCCCAGAGGCGACGATCGAGCCGATCATCGACCCGGCTGAGGTCCCGACGATCCGCTTCGCCTCCATCGGATCCCAGCCCGTCTCGGTCGCCAGTGCCTCGAGCGCTCCCGTCAGCCAGGCACCGCCTTGAATTCCGCCTGCTCCGAGGACCAATCCCACTCGCATCGCCCGGAAGGCTAGCCATCGGGACGGCCGTACCGGCGCAGTTGGGCGCACGCCGCTAGATTTCACACCCCGCGGCTGTGGCGGAACTGGTAGACGCGCGGCGTTCAGGACGCCGTGTCCGAAAGGACGTGGGGGTTCGACTCCCTTCAGCCGCATTCGCCGCGCTTGTTCGACGGGCCGCGATCGGTGCACGGAGACCGCCTTGGACGCGTCAGACGACTGGCTGATCCGGATAGGGTCGGAACATGGGGAGCACGCCACAGGAGGCGATGGACAGGATCCATAAGCGGTTCGGGGCCCACGACGGGCATCGCGCCTTGCACGCGAAGGGGGTTCACTGCGTAGGCACGTTCACGCCGACCCTTGAGGCAGCGCGGCTGACCCGGGCCGGCCATATGAGCGGGCCACCGGTCTCGGCGAAGGTCCGCTTCTCGAATGGCGGGGGGGACCCGACCGTGCCGGACTACGCGCCCGACGTCCGCGGGCTCTCGGTCAGCTTCCAGCTTGCGGACGGGACGAGCACGGACATCCTTGCGCAGACGCTTCCGCATTTTCCGTTTCGCGACCAGGAGGGATTCCTCGAGGCCCTGGCGGTGTCCAAGCCCTCGGCAGGAGCGCTGCTGAAGTTGCCACTCTTCCTCGCGCGCCATCCGAAGGTGCTCATGGCGAGAGGGGCGACAAACCGCGAGTTGGCCCGTCGCGCAAGCTTCGCCGCCCGTCGCTACTTCGCCTTTCACGCGTTCAAGTGGATCGATCCCGAGGGGGGAGAGCGCTATGTCCGCTACATCTGGCACCCGACCGTCGAGGAATCCGACTTCACCAAGGAGGAAGCCAAGGGCCGCGGCCGCGATTACCTGTTCGACGAGCTGCGCGAGCGGCTGACGCGCGAGCCGGTGCGCATGCGCCTGGGGGTGCAGGTCGCGGGGGAGGGGGACGATCCTGACGACCCCTCCACCGAGTGGCCCGAGGATCGCGAGCGGGTCACGGTCGGCACCCTGGAAGTCACGGTGATCGACGACGAGGCGGACGATCAAATCGTCTTCGACCCGATGCGCCTGGTCGATGGGATCGAGCCGTCGGAAGACCCGGCGCTGCGCTTTCGGCCCGCCGTCTACACCCTCTCGCACGCCCGCCGCACCGGCTCCTGAAGAGGCCGAGACGAGCGCGATCCGTTGCTAAGCTCACGCCAACCCTGCCGCTATCGTCTAGGGGACTAGGACGCCGGATTCTCAGTCCGGAAACCGGGGTTCGAATCCCCGTAGCGGTGCTCTCTGAACCGGCTTGGGCAAGCCCTTTCCACCCTCCTCCCGGCCCCCATGGGCCAGTTCATGGGCCAGTCGAATGAGCAGCGAGCCCGGCACTTCGACCACGCATCGGGCGGAAGCCAAGCGCCGGAGCCGACGCCCGAAAACGCAAGCGTGAAACTGCTGCCAAGCGGTCGGCGTCACCCGCTGGCGCTGCTCGGCCAGCGCCGCCCTGGTGATCCAGGGGGCGACGTTCACCCGGTGACTTCACCTGCGAGAGCCCGCCGTTTGGAACGCTCGAGCAGGCGGTCATCCGACCAGCAAAGCTCGTCGGCAAGCATCAGCAAGTCGGTCCTTACGCTCAGCCGCGTGCCGGCTCGGCCGCCTCTAGCGCCCGCTCATCAGCGGCGAAGTCGTGGTCATCGTCGGGCGGCGGATGAGCGACGTGCCAGCGAACCGAGTCGCGAACGCGCTCCTGCGGATCGCCGTGGACCCATGCGAGCGTTTCGCGCGCCTTCTGCGGGCTGGCCATCCAGTGCTGGGCGATATCGCCGGTGATGTCGAGGTCCTCCGGGAGCAGCTCGTCGGGCACGCGGACGAGCTTGACCGCGACGCCAGCCGCTTCGACGATCCATTCCATCCACAGATGCAGCGGCGCGCATTGCGATTCGCAGAGGTTGAACACCTCGCCGTTAACTTCGGGATTCTCGAGCGCCAAGCGCACGCCGCGCGCGAGGTCGGCGACGTGCCCGCGAGAGCAAAGGAAGGAGCCGGCCCCGATTGGGATCTGGGGTCGGCCGGCGCGGATGCGGCGGAGCACGAAGTCCTCCCGCCGCTTGAAGTCGTGGGGTCCATAGACCATCGGCAGCCGGCAGACGATGCCGCCTCGAGCCAGGTACGCCGCCTCGACGTCGAGCTTCTCGTACTCGGCGGGATCGTAGTCGTAGCCCTCCATCACGTAGTCACGGTCCGGCGGCGGTCCGGAGCGCACGGGGCTGTCCTCGGTGAGCGGCAAGGTGTCGGTCACCGTGCCCTCCCGCACCGACGAGAAGGCGCGATAGACGTCGATGCTCGACGCCACCACCTTCCGCACGCCATCGGGCACCGCGTCGAGCGCCGTGGCGGCATCGCGGCCGGTCATGGCGCTGACGTCGATCAGTCCGTCCGGGGCGAAGGCCCTCAACTCGGCGGATTTAGAGGCGAGCTGCTGCCGGTGGACGTGCAGGTGGGGCACGTCGGGGAGCCCGCTTGGATCGTGCTCACCGCGATGGACGACTAACGGCTTATGCCCCGCGCTCAGCAGCTCGTCGATAATCGCACGACCGATGAAGCGAGTTCCCCCAAGCACGATCGTGCGCATGGCGGGACGATACTTTGGCCGTTCGCAAGGCCAGCGTCCGAGCTGAGCGGATCCAAGGTTCTGCATCGAACGTCCCGGAGTCACCGCCTGGCGGGGGTATGCGGGACGTTCGATGGCAAGCGGCCTCGCTGGATGTTCCTGACCGCTGTAACGAATCTGAGATGCGGCAGACTTAAGTGCCAGAACCATGCGCCGCCTTCTCGCCATCGCACTGATCGCATCCGGATTCGCCCTGTTCGCGTGTGGCGATTCCGAGGACGAGCCGGACGCGGCACCGGCCGCGACGGCGGCCGCGAGCGGCGACGAGGTCCCGGCCGGCGGAACGGACCCGGGCGGGGCTAAGGCCGGAGCGGGCACGAAGGGCGACTCAAAGCCCAAGCCCGAGGCGGAGGGGACCGAGATCGTCGTCGGCGAGAGCCAGTTCGGCGAGATGGTCTTCGACGGCTCGAACCAGGCGATCTACCTGTTCGACAAGGAGACCTCCACCGAGGCGGAGTGCTACGGCGAATGCGCCGAAGCCTGGCCCCCGGTGCTGACCGACGGCGAGCCGGTCGCCGGTGACGGCGCTGACCAGAAGCTGCTGGGCACGACCGAGCGCGATGACGGCTCGGTCCAGGTGACCTACGCCGGACAGCCGCTCTACTACTACGCCCACGAGGGGCCCGGTCAGGTCCTTTGCCATAACGTCAGCGAGTTCGGCGGCCTCTGGCTGGTCTTCGACGGAGCCGGCGACGCGCTTCCTTGAGAGCACTCGCTAGCGGCGCTCGCGGATGACCATCGGCAGGCCGCCGACGGGGCTCAGGGTCGGCATCTGGCGGATCGCCAGCCGGTGCCCGGGCGGCAGCTCGAGCCGGTAGCGGCTGAGGATCGCCGTCGCCAGCGCCTTGACCTCGGTCTGCCCGAAGCGCTTGCCGATGCAGATGCGTGAGCCGCCGCCGAACGGGATGTACGCGCCCCTGGGGAGCGCCGTCTTCGCCTGGCGCTCGAAGCGCTGGGGGATGAACGACTCGGGATCGCCGAAAATCTGCGGGAGACGGTGGCTCGCCCACGACGAGTAGTTCACGTAGGCGCCCTTCGGCACCGTGTGGCCCGCGAACTCGAACTCCGCGACGGCGCGGCGCGGACCGATCCAGGCCGGGGGGTAGAGCCTGAGCGTTTCGTCCAGGGTCATCTCCAGCACGGGCATCTCGCGTTCGAGCTGCGCCGCCCCCGGCGCTTCGCCGCCCAGGAGCTCCTCCTGCTCCGCGACGAGGGCCGCCAGAGCGCCGGGATGGCGGGCCAGCTCGTAAAGCAGGAACGAGAGCGTGGAGGTGGTCGTGTCGTGGCCCGCGAACATCAGGGTCACCGCGTGATCGCGCACCTCCTGATCGGTGAACGCGGAGCCGTCCTCGTCGCGTGCGTCGAGCAGCATCCCGAGAATGTCCATCGCGCCGGGGCGCGGGTTCCGGCGCCGCTCGGCGATCTCCTCGAACACGATCTCGTCCAGCACCTCTCGCGAGCGATTCATGGCGCGCCAGGGAGAGCCCGGGCCGCGCAAGAGGCGCCGGTGGAAGTCGATTCCGTAGTAGCCGAGCGCCCGCTCGAAGTGCTCGGCCGCCGCGGCACCACGCCCATGCTCGTCCGGGCCCAGGCCCAAAAGCGCCCGCATCGCGATCCGCATCGCCCGCTCCCGGGTCCACTGGTAGACGTCGACCTGATCGCCGATCCGCCAGTCGGCCAGCGCGGCCTCGGCCTCGGCGAACATGACTTCGACCGACGCGGCGATCTGACGGCCGTGAAACGCCGGCATCATGATTCGCCGGGAGCGGTCGTGATAGGCGCCGTCGGTTGTCAGGAGCCCATCGCCCAGCAGCGGGATCAGGTCCCCAAAGCTCGACTCCCGCCAGTGAAAGAGCTCCGGATGCTCGATCGTGATGAACCGGTTCGCGTCCGGGCCCAGCATGAACACCACCCGGGAATGCAACGCCCGCAGGCTGAAGATCGGCCCGTGCTCGCGCTCCAGGGGGAGCAGCACCGAAAGCGGCTCACGCGCGAGCTGCTTCGTCCGGGCGAGGCTGAAGTCGCTGGGCCCGGGGGGGAAAGCGCCGCGCGCCTTGCGCTCGCCCCAGACGTCGGCTAGGACCCGGCCCACGGGGTTCTGCGAGATCGCGGGCGGCGTCCTGCTCGAGCTCACCCGGCGAGCGTAACTGACCGATCAGTCAGTTGCAGTCCCGGTGGTGGTGGCGCTCCGCCTCCCGCTCGTCGTCGCCGTTGATCTCGGCCGCGATCGCATCGCCGCGCCGCCTGATCAGAGCCGAGGCGACCGGCGCGAGGAGCAACGCCACCACGGCGACGCCGGCGATCAGGAGCTCGGCGCCATCGGGTGCCATCGGATCAGTCCTGCCAGTCGCGCAACAGCGCCGGGATCAGGAAGACCCCGGCGAGGATGCCGATTACGCCGCCCGCCAGCGCGCCGATCTCGGGCTTCTCGAAGAAGACTCCGATCCCCATGCCGCTCGAGACGCAGAAGAACAGCGTTCCGAGCGTCGCCAGGCCCTGGGACTTCTCGCTGAACGGGTTGTAGGGATCGTGATCCAAAGCTGAGTCTCGCGACCAGAGGATACGTCGCTGGACCGATCGGTGGTCCCTCTGGACCAACTGACTCAGGGTGCCTTGGAAAATGTTACGGTTCTGTAGCTTTCATGTCGCGTGACCTCTTGTTGACTGCTTCGGGATACTGGCGCCCGGCCGGGTCGATCGCGTTAGGGTCACGAGACTGTCGGGTTCTACGGTTGGGCTGGAGGAGATTGTCGTGAGCAACGGACATGCCGGTGGCGTCTCGGGCATCTGGTCGGGCGCCAAGGGGGTCTTCACGCGCGACGACGCGCCGCCGGGCTCGTGGATTCAAAACGCCGGTGGCTCCGCCGCCCTCGGGCTCAAGACATTCGCCCAGCTGATCACCCCTGGCCTCTCCTGGCGGCAGGAGTTCATCCGCCAGTACGTCTTCGCCTTTCAGACCACGCTCCTGCCGGCGACCATTGTCGCGTTCGTCGTCGGCTTTTCGACGATCGGCATCCAGGGAGGCTCGATCGCCGCTTCCTTCGGAGCCATCGACCGAATCTCGTCCGCCGCGCCGGTGGCCTTCCTGCGCGAGCTGGGCCCGCTCCTGACGGCCGCGATCGTCGCCGGCACGCTGGGTGCGACGATCACCGCGGAGATCGGTGCGCGGAAGATCCGCGAGGAGCTCCTCGCCCTGGAGATCCTCGGGATCAACCCGGTGCGCAACCTGATCCTGCCCCGGATCGTCGGCCTGTCGCTGTGGATGCCGGTGCTCGCGTTGCTCACGTTCTGGGCGGGGATCGCCGGCACCTTCACCGCCGCCGTCTTTCTCTACGGCTCCACCATCCAGGCGTTTTTGAGCCAGCTCTTGACGCTCACCAACGTGGTCGACCTGTACGGCAGCGTCGTGAAGCTGACCCTGTTCGGAGCCATGATCGGGATCATCGCGGCCTATAAGGGCACCCAGGTCGGCGGTGGCGCGGAGGGGGTCGGCAAGGCGGTGAACGAGTCGGTGGTCTCCGCCCTGGTTGCGATCGGGATCGTCACCGTCGTCTACACGCAGCTCTTCCAGGCCTTCTTCCCGGAGGTGAACTTCGGCGGATGAGCCCGACGCGCGCCGAGAACCGGGCCGGAGAGCAATCCCAGATGATGCAGGCGCTCGCGCGGCCAAGCCACATCCCGCTAGTCGATGCCACGGGCGAGTTCGCCGGCTTCGTTGCCAGCGGCATTGGCGGCTTTCGCAACCTCCCCAAGTTCCCCGCCGAGGTCCTACGCCAGGTCGGGATCCTGGTCTCCGGCAGCGTCCTGGTGATCGTCTTCATCTCGTTCATCGCCGGGGCGAGCTGCGGCATCGCGGCCGAGGCGATCGGCCAGGCGATCGGCGCCGGCATCGTCGGCCCCCTGTTCAGCTCATTTTGCGTGAACCGGGAGATCGTGCCGTTCATCTTCGGATTCATCGTCGCGGCGAAGGTCGGGGGCGGCATCGTGGCTCAGCTCGGCGCGATGCGCGTGAACGAGGAGGTCGATGCGATGGAGATCATGGGGATCCCGTCGATCACCTACCTCGTGTCCACTCGCATGCTGGCCGCGATGATCGTGATGCCGATCGCGTACCTGATCTCGCTCGGCGCCGCGGAGGCGGCCGCGTGGATCGGCTCGTACGTGCGCAGCGGCACCCTCTCCCAGGGCACCTGGGAGTACGTCTTCTACACAGTCACCAACCTGACCGACATCGTCTTCTCGATGATCAAGGGGATGATCATCAGCGCTGCGGTGATCCTCGTCGCCCTCTACTTCGGCTACCGGGTGCGAGGTGGCCCGGTCGAGGTCGGGACGGCGACCGCCCAGTCGATGGCCGTGAACCTGATCCTGGTGACGGTCCTCAACATGACCATGACCTTCCTGTTCTGGGGGTTCAACCCCAGGTTGCCGATCGCGTGAACCCGGTGGTGACACTCAGGTCGCGCCTCGGCGTGCACGCCGCGCGAGTGGTGGTAGTGGCGACGCTCGCCATCGCCTTCTTCGTCCTGCTCCTGGTGATCAGCCGCTCGTCGGGGGGCGGCTTCGAGCTAAAGGCGGAATTCGACGACGCCCGCGGGCTGATTCCCGGCGGCGAGGTCCGTGCCGGCGCGATCAACGTCGGCAAGGTCACCGCGGTGGAGTTCAACGACGATGACGTGCCCGAAGTCACGATGGAAGTCGCAGACGACTTTCCGATGCACGAGGGGGCCACCGCGGACATCCGCCTCGGCTCCAACGTCGGCGCGGTGAACCGCACGATCGAGCTGACCCAGGGGGATACCTCCGAACCCGAGCTCCCCGAGGGCACGGTTCTTCCGGCGGAGGAGACCGACCAGCCGGTCAACTTCGACGAGGCCGTCGACATCCTGAATCCGCCGACGCGGGCCAACATCAAACACTTGCTCGGCGGGCTCGATGCCGCCCTGAAGGGCCGCGGCAAGGACTTCGACCGCACTCTGCGGCACAGCTCCGACGCCCTGAACGAGACCGCCAACCTGCTGGCGCAGGTCAACCGCGACGGAGAGGCGCTGCGCACGCTGGTTGGCGAGGGCGAGCGGGTGGTCTCGGCGCTTGCGTCGAGCCCGCAGGACCTGGGTGAGGCGGCGGAGCGCACGGCTTTGCTTCTGGAGACGACGGGGAACCGGCAGGCCGAGCTGGCCGAAAGCGTGCGGTTGCTGGGCCCCGCGCTTGCGCGCGGCCGCTCGGTCCTGGATGAGCTTGCCGCGGCCACGCCGAACTTGATCACGCTCGTCCGCGGGCTTGACCCCGCGGTCGACGAG
>JALZKA010000137.1 GCA_030859475.1 Actinomycetota bacterium | reverse complement strand
CACGTCCTGATCCGCGATGTGGCCTACGGGACCCTGCCCAAGAAGGTGCGCGCGCAAAAGCATGCGGAGATCGCGACGTTCATCGAGGATCGCGCCGGCGACCGCGGCGAGTCGGTGATCGCCATGGTGGCCGACCACCTGGGCAGGGCCGCGTCGATCGGCGCCGACTCGAGCCTGGAGCCGGCCGAGCTCGAACCGATCCGCGACCGCGCCCACGACTCCCTGGAGCGGGCCGGCGACGTCGCCTCGTCGCTTTACTCGAACCAGGAGGCGATGGCCCACTACGAGGCGGCGATGGACATCGACTCCGACGTCTGCAAGCACCCCGACGCCCGCGCCCGCATCGCCGAGAAGCTGGGCGACGTCGCGAGCCGGCTGGGCCGCGTCGACAGGGCGGTCGAGATCTGGGAGCGCTGCCTGGAGTATCACCGCGGCGAGGAGGATCTGGCTCGGGTCGCCGACCTGCTCCGCAAGATCGGGGCCGGCCTGTGGAACAAGGGCGACCGCGAGGGCGCGATCGCGCACTATCAGCGCGGCATCGACCTGCTGAAGGACGGCGAGCCCTGCCTGGAGCTGGTGCGCCTCTACGAGGAAGCGGCCTCGCTCTACATGAGCGCGGGCGACAACATGCTGGCGATCTACGCGTCCGAGAAGGCGTTGCGCCTTGCGATGCGGATGGGCGAGGTTGCCGCCGCGAGCCGCGCGCACGGCATCTTCGGTCGCGGCTTCAGCCGCATCGGCGACTCCGAGCGGGCGCGACAGAACCTGGAGCGATCGGTCGAGCTGGCGCACGACTCCGATCCGGCGGAGGCGGTGCGAGCGCTGCTCGCGCTGGGCCACCACTTCGAGGTCTCGGAGGCCAACTACGCCGAGGCCGCTACGGCGTACGGCGAGGCGTTGCAGATCGCCGAGCGCACGGGCGATCTGCCCAACCAGGTGGAGCTCCACGCCTCGCTGTCGACCCTCGCGCTTCACCGCGGCGAGTGGCCGGAGGTCGAGGCCGGCACGGAGACTGTGGCCGCCCTGATCGAGCGGGAGGGCCTGACCGGCAAGCTCTGCTTCCCGCACCTCTTGCGTGGCGCCGTCCGCTGGCACGAAGGCGACACCGCGGGCGCCGGGCGCTCGCTTCGCCGCGCCGCCGAGCTGGCCGAGCAGGTGGGCCGCTCCGAGGTCGCGTTCCAGGCTCTCCATTGGCTGGCCAGGGCTCAGTGCGATGCTGGGGAGCACGCCGACGCGGATCAAACCCTGGCTCGGGCGCTCGACACCTGCGAGCGGGCGGGGCTAGTGGCTCACTCCGTCGAGGCGAACGCAAGCCGGGCCGTCAACCAGGCGATTTGGGGGCACGACGACCAGGCCAGGCGCCTCGCGGAGGAAGCGGCCGGACTGGCCGAGCGCCTGCCCTACCCGGTCGGCACGGCGGCGGCACTGGAGGCCACGGGTGTCGCAACGCGCGATGCCACAGGACTCGAGGGCGCCCGCAAGGCCTGGGCCGACCTCGGCCGGCCCGTGGACGCGGAGCGCGTCGATCGGCTGGCCGCCAGCCTGGCCGGCTAGCTGCTAGGCCAACCCCTCCTTCTCGTACTCACGCAAGAACCCCTCGAAGAGCCGCATGTGGCCCTGCTCGTCGTGGAGGATCGCGGTGACCATGTCCTGCGTCACCGGGTCGATGCCGTCGGTGAGCTCGATGATCCGGGAGTAGTGCTCGATCGCGCCGGCCTCGGCGGCGATCACGCCCTTGATCACATGGACGATGTCGACCTGATCGTCGGCGGGCTGCAGGAACGACTGCTCAGCGCTGAATCCTTCCGACCCGGGCACGACCCCATAGAGCTCCTTGATGCGCTGGGCGAACTCCTTGGCGTGACCCAGCTCCTCCTGGATGTCCGCCTCCAGCGATTCCTTGATCTCCTGCGCTCGCACGCCGTCCGGGTTCACGGAGTTGGCGATGTAGCTCATCACCGTCTCGATCTCCATCCAGTACGCGCGCTGCAACAGCTCGATGACCTGATCACGCTTTTCGCTGTTCTCATCCGCGAGGATGTCCTGGCTGCCTACCTCTGACACGCTCATCTGACTCGGATTCCTTTCTCTGGCCGTTCGGCCGCTCCTAAGATTGGGTTTTCATGCCTCTTACCCAAACAAGCGACGGAATCACCCTCGCCTGGGAGCAGCAGGGCGAAGGCCGGGACGTGATCATGGTCAACTACTGGAATGCCCACCCCGACGTCTTCGAGCCGCTGGCGGGGGAGCTTGCGGATCGCCGGGTGATCAGGTACCACGACCGGGGAAGCGGCGACTCAGATCGGGTGGGCCCCTACGACATCGAGACCTCCGCCGCGGACCTGGAGGCAGTCGCCGAGGCCGCGGGCGCGGCGCGCGCGGCGGCCGTCTGCATCACCGACGACACGAACCGCGCGGTGCGGGTGGCCGAGCGGAGGCCCGAGTTGATCGACCGCGTGATCTGCATCGGTGGCGCCTTGGTGCCGCGCTCCGTCTTCGCCGACTCCGGCTCGGATGCGCTGATCGCCTCCGACACGGTGGTCGGCGTCTTCCTGGCCCAGCTTCGCACCTACTTCCGGGGTGCCATTCGCTCGCTGATCGACGTCGGCAACCCGCAGATGACCCCGGCCGAACGGGCCGAGCGGGTCGACAAGCTGATCGCCTTTCAGCAAGAAGAGGCGGTTCTCGATCGCCTGGACGCGTGGCAGGGCGACGACGAGGCGACTCGGATCGGACGCCGCCTCGGCGACCGCTTGGAGATCCTGTTGGGTGAGTCGCCCGGCGGCGCTTGGTTCCCGCCGTCCGACCAGCTCGAGCCGATCTTGCGCGAGCAGCTTCCCGATGCCTGGTTCACGCGGGTCAGCAGCGGCATCATCTCGGCCGCGGATGAGGTCGCGGCCGTCGTTCGTGACCGCGGGCGTTCCGCCACAGCGGGGCGTCGGTCTGCCTCATGACCGGCGAGCCCGCGAAGACCTGGATCCTGACCGGTGGCCTGGAGAACTTCCGGATCTGCGTCGAGCGCGGATTTGACGTGATCGGCTTCAAGGAAGGCCGCCGCAACCAGGCTGCCGATTTCGCGCCCGGGGACGAGGTCATCTTTTACGTCTCCGGGGCGCAGGCGTTTGGCGGCATTGCCCGGGTGACGTCCGAGATGTTCGAGGATCGCACCCCGATCTGGCCTCGGGGGAAGAAGTCGGAGCCGTACCCCTGGCGCGTCGAGGCGAAGCCGGAGCTGATCCTGGACGAGGCCGACTTCGTCCCTGCGGCGAGCATGGTCGGCAGGCTCGAGCACATCGCCAAGTGGCCGGCAGAGCACTGGCACCTCGCCTTCCAAGGCCAGCTGCGAACCATCGGCGCCGGCGACGCCCGGATCCTGCGGGAGCGGATCGCCGCCGCCGTCAAGGACCGGTCGGCGACCTAGGGTCCTCGAGCTTCGGAGACCGCAAGGCGGCTGCGGCCAGTTCGCGGTCGTGCGCGTAGGTGAGCCGATCCAGCTGGTCGATGCCGATCCACGCAACCTCGTCGACTTCATCCGACGGCTCGAACTCGCCCGACAGCGGGCGCATCAGCCAGAAGCGCACGAGCTTCGTCCGGCCCCTTCGATCCCGGTAGGAGACCTGCCCGCACTCCTCGCCCAGCTCGCACCGCAGGCCGGTCTCCTCGCGCACCTCGCGCAGGGCGCCCTCCGCCCAGCCCTCGCCACGGTCGAGCTTGCCCTTGGGCAGCGACCAGTCGTCGTAGCGGGGGCGATGGACGATGACGACCTGGACACCGCCGGCCGGCCCGGAATTCGCTCGGATGACGACTCCTCCGGCCGCCCTGATTTCCGCTCGTTCCGCGATTTTCAAATTGTCTCAAGCAGGAAACGAAACCTTTGCCTGCTATTAGTGTTTGCTCACAAAACCATGAATGACGACTCACAGAACACCAACCGGCCCCTGACAATCCGCGATGCCGCCCTCGGCGTCGCCTTCGCGAGCCTCGCGGCGGGCGTGTTGATCGCCGTGATTGCCCTGCTGGGGACGACCACCCCTGCCGCGGACGCGGCGAGCGGCAGCGTCGCGTACGGAGGTGGCGGCACCAGTCCTGACGGCGGGACCGACGGTGACGGCAGCGGTGCGATCTTCCCGGTGCGTGCCAGGCACACCTACGGCGACGGGTTCGGCGCCGGGCGCGGGCATCAGGGCCAGGACATCTTCGCGAGGTGCGGCGCGCGGCTGGTCGCCGCCAAGCGCGGCCAGATTCAGACTCGGGACTACCACTACGCCGCCGGCCATTACGTCGTGATCGACGTCAGGGGCAGCGCCAAGGACCACGTCTACATGCACTTGGAGCGCCGCAGCCCCTACGCGAGAGGTGACCGCGTCGCAACGGGCGCCAAGATCGGCACCGTCGGCGACAGCGGCAACGCATCCGGGTGCCACCTGCACTTCGAGCTTTGGAGCGCGCCCGGCTATTACGAAGGCGGCAGCCCGATGGCAAGGGTGACCAAGGTGATGCGCCGCTGGGACCGCCAGAGCTGAGCGGAGTCGCGCGCGGGCCTCAGGCCTTGGC
>JALZKA010000007.1 GCA_030859475.1 Actinomycetota bacterium | reverse complement strand
GATCTACACCTCCTACCAGGCCAGCTTCGACCGCATTCAGGCGGCGGCGCTCGCGGCGCTTCTGGTCGCAATGATGCTGGTCATTCTCTGGCTCGAAGGGCGGACCAGGCGCTCCGAGACGCTCTATCGCTCGACGCCCGGAAGTCAGGGCCGGCCGAGAACGGTGCCCCTCGGAGGCTGGCGCTGGCCCGCGCTGGCCTTCTGTGCCCTGATCGCGAGCTTGGCGCTGATCCTGCCGCTGGCCGTACTCGTCTACTGGTCGTTTCAGAGCTTCGCCGGAAGCCTCGACTGGGCCGAGATCGCCGCCGCGGCCGGCAACTCGTTGCTCGCCTCCGGCCTCTGCGCGCTCGCCGCGGCAATCTGCGCGATCCCCGTCGCGGTGCTCTCGGTCCGCTACCGGGGGCGCTTTGCGACCGTGGTCGAGCGTCTCTCATACACCGGTCACGCCCTGCCCGGGATCGTTGTCGCCCTGGCGCTCGTGTTTTTCGGGACGAGGGTGGCGATCGGTCTTTACCAGACGCTCGCGATGCTGGTCTTCGCCTTCGTCGTCCTCTTCCTGCCGCTGGCGGTCGGGGTCACCCGGGCCGCCTTGCTCCAGGTCTCCCCGCGCCTGGAGGAAGCCGCGCGGAGCATGGGACGCTCTCCGTTCGCGGTACTGAGGACGATCACGGCGCCGCTGCTGGCCAGCGGGGTCCTGGCCGGGGCAGCGCTGGTCTTCCTGACCGCGATCAAGGAGTTGCCGGCGACCCTGATCCTCGCGCCGACGGGCTTCGACACCCTGGCGACCGAGATCTGGAAGGCGACCAACGTCGGGTTCTTCGAGCGCGGCGCCGTCCCGTCGCTGATTCTGCTCGCGGTGTCGGCGGTCCCGCTCTACCTGCTGGCCGCGCGGGAGTAGCGTTACAGCTCCAGGCCATGAGTTCCCTGCTCTGCCAGAACCTGCGCAAGTCGTTCGGCGACGTCTTGGCGGTCGACGACTTCAGCCTCACGGCGCCCAGCGGCTCGATCGTCGCGCTGCTCGGGCCCTCGGGGTGCGGCAAGACGACCGCGCTGCGCGTGATCGCGGGCTTCGAGCGCCCGGACTCCGGGATAGTGCGGGTCGGTGAGCGCATCCTGGCCGGCCAGGGGGAGTTCGTCGCTCCCGAGCACCGGAGGGTGGGGGTTGTCTTTCAGGACTATGCGCTGTTCCCGCACATGGATGTCGCCGCCAACGTGGGCTACGGCCTGGGCCGGCAACCCGACCGGGAGGCCGTCAGCCGGGCGCTGGCGCTCGTCGGCTTGAGTGACGAGGCGAGCCGTTTCGTACACGAGCTCTCCGGCGGACAGCAGCAGCGGGTTGCCCTGGCTCGGGCCCTCGCCCCCACCCCGGACCTCGTCCTCCTCGACGAGCCGTTCTCCAATCTGGACGCGAGCCTGCGCGACCGCCTGCGTCAAGAGGTGCGGGCGATCCTGCTCGAAGCCGGGGTCACGGCGCTGTTCGTGACCCACGATCAGGAGGAGGCCCTGAGCCTGGCCGAGACGGTCGCCGTGATGCGGGACGGCCGGATCGAGCAGGTCGGTTCACCCGAGGAGGTCTACTCACGCCCCGGGAGCCGCTGGATGGCCGAGTTCGTGGGCGAGATCGAGGTCTTGCCCGGCGAGGCCCGCGATGGCCGCGCCGAATGCGAGCTGGGATCGCTGCCGGCCGAGACCGCTGTCAGCGGCGCCGTCGACGTCCTGATCCGGCCGGAGTCGCTCGCGGTCGGACTGCACGGCCCCCAGGCCGCCGCTCCCGCCGAGGTCGTCTCGCGGCGCTTCTTCGGCCACGATCAGCTCGTGGAGCTGCGGTTGCCGTCGGGACAGCTGATCCGCTCGCGCCGCCTCGGCTTTCCGCCCTGGCACCCGGGCGACCGCGTCCAGGTCTGGATCGACGGGCCGGCGGACGTGCTGCCCAGAAGCTGAAACCGTCGCCGAGTGGGGATTTGTATTGGCATAGGCAATAGAACTCCTCACTCGGCGGGGTTCGGGTACGTGAAGGCCGGGCCGTCGCCGAACTCCACGCCAGTCAAGTAGAGCCCATGCGCGGGGGCCGTCTCCCCCGCGCGCTCGCGCGGGGCGCCCCCCAGGAGGGCCCGAAACTCCGCTGCCTCGCGCCTCCCGGTGGCGACCTCCAGCATCGTGCCGACGAGCACGCGGATCATGTTGCGCATGAACGCGTCCGCCGTGATCTCGTAGGTCAGCAGGTCCGCCGACTCGTCGAACCATGTCGACCGCGAAACGACCCGCTCGAAGCGCACGTGCTCGGTCTGGGTTGGTGTGAAGGCGGTGAAGTCGTGTGCGCCCAGGATCGCGTCCCCGCACTCGTCCAGCGCCACGCGATCCAGGGGATACGGCCACCAAAGCGCCCGGCCCTCTTCGAACGGATCGCGAGCCGGGGCGGTCAGGACCCGGTAGCGGTAGCTGCGCGAGCGCGCCCAGCGGCGAGCGTCGAAGCCGCCGGGCACGGGCTCGCAGGCCGACACGGAGAGGTCGCGCGGCAACACCGCATTGATGCGCTCGGCAAAGCGATCAGGCGGCTCCCGGTCGAGCTCGAAGCTTGCGACCTGCCCGGACGCGTGCACGCCCGCGTCCGTGCGTCCGGCAACCGTGAGCGCCACCTCCTGCCCGCCCAGGATTCGTCCGACCGCCGCTTCCAGCACTCCCTGAACCGTCCGCAGCCCCGGCTGCCGGGCCCAGCCCGCGTACCGGGTCCCGTCGTAGGCGATCGTCAGCCGGAAGGTTTTCATCATCGGGGGATCTGAGTCTGCGTGACCATGCTCACGAAACAGCGCCCGCCAACGGGTTAGCGTCGGCTCGACGGATAGAACCACCAGCGAGAGGATTCATCGAATGGCGCATATGACTGAGGTTCAGCGGAATCAATTCGAGCGCTACGACCTGCGCGAGACGCGGCCCAAGCTAACCAGCTTGAGCGCCGGCGGGCAACGCTTCCTGGCCGGTTTGACAGTCCTCTTCATCGGCATCCTGGGGTTGCTGACCTACGCCGCCGTGCAGATCTTCGACGGCTGGCACCATCTGATCGTGATCGGGGACCTCGCGCTCGTCTTCTTCGCCGTAGCCGCCTGGATCTACTCGGTGCGGCAGCCCGACTGAGGGGGGAACGCGCCGGCGCCCATCCATGGGGGGAGGGCGTCGGCGCCCGTGCTCAGACCAGCTCGAGGAAGACCATCTCGGTCGAGTCCGAGCGGCGCGGGCCGAGCTTGACGATGCGCGAGTACCCGCCGGGGCGCTCGGCATAGCGCGGCGCGATCTCCTCGAAAAGCTTGTGGACCAGGAACTTGTCCTGGCCGAGCTCGGAGAGCGCCTGGCGGCGGGCATGCAGGTCGCCGCGCTTGCCGAGGGTGATCAGCTTTTCGAGCTGCGGCTTGACTGCCTTCGCCTTGGCCTCGGACGTCTTGATCCGCTCGTGGTCGATGACCTCACGGCACAGGTTCCGCAGCAAGGACTTGCGGTGGGCCTTGTCGCGGCTGAGCTTGCCCTTTTGCTTGGCGTGACGCATGAGCGATAACCGTTGATTCGTGCCGGCGGGGCTACTCGCCTCGCAGCGAGAGGCCGAGTTGGTGGAGCGCCTCGATGACCTCGTCGGTCGAGCGCTTGCCGAAGTTGGGGATCGCGTTCAGCTCGGACTCAGAGCGGGTGACGAGGTCCCCGACGGTCTGGATCCCGGCGCGCTTGAGGCAGTTGTAGGCGCGTACGCCGATCTCGAGCTCCTCGATCAGCCGATCGTCGCCCTCGGTCACCGGGCCGACGCCGAGGCCGGCCTCCATCTCGGCGAACTCGTTGCGGGCGGTGAGCTCCTCGACGCGGTCGGCGTCGGTGAAGATCGCCAGCGACTTGATCAGGATCTCGGCCGCCTCGCGCAGGGCGGATCCCGGCTCGATCGAGCCGTCGGTCTCGATCTCCAGGGCGAGCTTGTCGAAGTCGGTGCGCTGGCCGACGCGGGCGGAGTCAACCGAGTACGCAGCGCGGCGGATCGGCGAGAAGATCGAGTCGATCGGAACCACGCCGATGGGCTGGTCCTCCGACTTGTTCTCCTCGGCTGGCGAATAGCCGCGGCCGCGGCCGATCGTCAGGTACATCTCCAGCTTGGTCTTCTTCTCGAGGGTGGCGATCGGCGCGTCGGGGCTCAGGATCTCGACGCCGGCGGGCAGGTCGATGTCCTTGGCGGTCACTTCGCCGGGACCGGTGGCCACCAGGGGTGCCTCGATTTCGTCGGCCTCGGTGTGCATCTTCACGACGATGTCCTTGAGATTGAGGACGATGTCGGTGACGTCCTCCTTGACCCCGGCGATCGTCGAGAACTCATGAGCAACGCCCTCGATCCGGACGCTGGTGACCGCGGCGCCGCCAAGCGAGGAGAGCAGCACGCGGCGCAAGCTGTTGCCGAAGGTGTAGCCGAAGCCCTTGTCAAGCGGCTCGATCGTGAACGTGCCGTTGTTGTCGGCGATGTCTTCCTTGGAAATCTTCGGGATCTGGAACTCGGAAAGGGTGGTCATCTTCTTATCTCCGGTCTGGTCGGGTACCTGGGCGAAGCGCGTCCCCTGACGGGATGCGAATCGAGTGGTCAGTTCTGGATGCGTCGCACTAGACGCGCCTGCGCTTCTTCGGGCGGCAGCCGTTGTGTGCCTGCGGCGAGACGTCCTTGACGGTGGTCACCTGGAGGCCGGCCGCCTGCAGTGATCGAATCGCGGTGTCGCGTCCCGACCCGGCGCCCTTCGCGTGGACTTCGACCCGCTCGAGGCCATGCTCCATGCCCTTGCGGGCGGCGGCATCGGCGGTCACCTGGGCCGCGAAGGGGGTGGACTTGCGAGAGCCCTTGAACCCGGCCGAGCCGGCGGACTCCCAGACGACCACGTTGCCGTCCGGGTCAGTGATCGTGACGATCGTGTTGTTGAAGGAGGTCTTGATGTGGGCGATCCCGAACGGGACGTTCTTCCGGACGCGGCGGCGCGTGCGGCCCTTGGCTTTGCGTGGCTGCGGCATCTAGAAACAAACCTCCCGGGGGAACAGGTTGGTTTCGCGCCTTACGTCGCTCATCGGATCCATAATCACTTCGGCGTCGGCGGCTTCTTGCGCCCGGTCACGCTCATTCGGCGCGGGCCCTTGCGGCCGCGTGCGTTCGTCTTGGTGCGCTGGCCGCGGACAGGCAGGCCGCGGCGGTGGCGCAGACCTCGATACGCGCCGATCTCCGAGAGGCGCTTGATGTTCTGCGAGCGGTCGCGCCGCAAGTCGCCCTCGACCTCGAAGGTCTCGACCGCGTCGCGCAGCTTGATCGTCTCCTCCTCGGTTAAGTCCTTGACGTAAGTGTCGGGATCGACCCCCACCTGCGCGAGGACCTTCTGCGCGGTCGGCTGCCCGATCCCATGCACGTAAGTGAGGCCGATCTCGACCCGCTTGTTGAGAGGGAGGTTGACTCCCGCGATCCGCGCCATCTAGCCGCTCACCTACCTATCCCTGCCTTTGCTTGTGCCGGGGATTCGAGCAAATCACGAGCACGACACCGCGCCGCCGGATGATCCGGCACCGCTCACACATCGGCTTCACTGACGCTCGTACTTTCAACGCGGTTGTCGCGCCCCTCGGTCGTATCGTGCAGAAGGCTCGCAAGCCCCATGAATCAGGCGAGCGAGCAACATTTCACCCTCAGCCACGGCTGAAAAGCGACCGCGAATGGTAGCAAGGGGCAAATCGCCCACTGAAGGCTCGGCTGCGGCTCACCAGACGCCGGGGATCAGCCTGTGGGTGCGCTCCATGTATGCCTGGTAGGGCTCGCCAAGACCGGCGCTCAACTCCCGCTCCTCACTCCGCAGCCGAATCGTGAACCCAACGAGCACGAAGCTCCCCCAGAGGACCGGCGAAAACCAGTTGCCGAGGGCGAGACCGGCCCCGAAAGCGGCAAGGATCATGCCCGTGTAGCTCGGGTGGCGCACGCGGCGGTAGGGGCCTGTCTCGATTACCTCGTGCTCAATCTGAATGACGACGGCGTACTTGAAGTACTTGCCAAGGGTCCGCATCGCCCACACGCGGAAAGCCAGGGCGGCCGCCATCACTGCCAGGCCAGCCACCAGCGGCCACCAGCCTGGACCCTGGATGGTCACTGAGTCGAGCTCGTACGCGGCGAGCAACGCCAACCCCATTCCGCTGAGCGAAACGAGCGTGAGCAGCGAAGTGGAGCGGTCCCGTCCCTGCCCATCGGCGCTGGTCCGCCGCATGTAGGCGAGCTCAGCGACGAGCCAGCCGCCAACACACCCCCAGTAGACCGCCGCCGCACCCGCCTCGTGGACGACGAGCGGCTTCATCCCGATCCGCTCCGCTTCAACGAACTCGACATTCACCCCTCCCAGTTGCGGTCATGTTGACCTCGACCGGTGACCCGCTACTCGTGCCAGGGCGTCAGGATCCGGGGGCCGTCCTCGGTGACCGCGATCGTGAACTCGAAGTGCGCGGTCATCGAGCCGTCGGCCGAGTACACGGCCCAGCCGTCGTCGCCCTGGACGATCTCGTGCGTCCCGGCCGCCGTCATGGGCTCAAGCGCGAACACCATGCCCGGCTCCAGCCGCGGCCCGCGGCCCGGAGGACCGTAGTTGGGGACCTGCGGGTCCTCGTGCATCTCGCGCCCGACGCCATGTCCGACGAGGCTGCGAATGACCTCGAACCCGGCGGCCTCGACCGTCTCCTGAACCGCGTGCGATACGTCGGACAGGCGGTTACCCACCTGGGCCTGGGCCAGGCCTGCGTGCAGGGACGCGTCGGTTGCATCGAGCAATCGCTCGGTTTCCTCGTCGATCTCGCCGATCGCCACGGTCACGGCTCCGTCGGCGACCCAGCCGTTCTTGGTGACGCCGACGTCGAGCGACAGCACGTCGCCTCGCCTAAGCGGCTGCGCGTTCGGGATCCCGTGCACGACCATCGCGTTGGGAGAGGCGCAGATCGCCCGGGGGAATCCACGGTAGCCCTTGAAAGTCGGGCCCCCGCCCTGCGAGCGGATGAACTTCTCAGCAACCCGGTCGAGCTCCGCCGTCGTCACTCCTGGCCTGCATTTGGCGATCAGCATCTTCAGGCATCTCGCGTGCACCCGGCCTGCCGCCGCCATCGCATCGAGCTGAGCGGGCGTCTTCAAGATGATGCCCCCGCGGTACATCAAGCCTCCTCCTCCATCCGCAGCGTCGCAAGCAGGCCACGTACCTCTTCGTAGACGTCATCGGGAGGCTTGTTGCCGGCAATGCGCTCCAGCACTCCCGCCTGGTCGTAGAAATCGACGAGCGGCGCGGTCTTCTCCTTGTACTGGACGAGACGGTGCTGGATCACGTCCGGCTCGTCGTCATCTCTGACGATCAGGGCCTCCCCGCACACGTCGCACACGCCCTCAACCTGAGGCGGATCGAACTCGGCGTGGAACACGTGCCCGTTCGGGCAGGTGCGCCTGCCACCGAGCCGGCGCACGACCTCCTCGTCCGTGACGTCGATCAGGATCGCCGCGGTCAGGCGCTTGCCCAGCTCCTTCATTCGTGCGCTCAGCGCATCGGCCTGGCCGACGGTTCGGGGAAAGCCGTCCAGGATGAACCCGTCCTCCGCCTCGTGGGATGCCAGCCGGTCCGCGATCACCCCGACGATGACGTCGTCCGGGACCAAATCGCCCCGATCCATGAACGACTTCGCCTCTTTCCCGAGGTTTGTCTGTTCGCGGACCGCCTCGCGCAGGATGTTCCCGGTCGCGTAGTAGGGCAGCTCAAGGTCGGCCTGGAGGCGCTCACCCTGGGTCCCCTTGCCGGAGCCGGGAGGGCCGAGTAGAACGAGATTCAGGGCGGACACGGGCTGAGAGCCTAGAGGTTCTCAGAGACCCACCTATTTGAGGAAGCCCTCGTAGTTGCGCATCATGAGCTGCGCCTCGAGCTGCTTGACGGTGTCCAGCGCGACGCCGACGACGATCAGGATCGAGGTGCCGCCGAAGAAGAAGTTGGCGGACGTCTGGGCGAACAGGATCGTCGGCAGGGCCGCGACGGCGCCCAGGTAAAGGGCACCGGGGAACGTGAGGCGGGAAAGGATCCGGTCCAGGTACTCGGCCGTCGGTCGGCCCGGTCTGACGCCGGGGATGAACCCGCCGTACTTCTTCAGGTTGTCCGCCTGGTCGACGGGGTTGAACGTGACCGCCGTGTAGAAGTAGGTGAAGATGATGATGAAGAAGACCTCGCCGACGACGTAGGCCCAGCCGTTGGGGCTGAAGAACGTGGCGAAGTCGGTCCAGAAGTTTTCCTGGGCGCCGCCCAACAACTGCCCGATGGTGGGTGGGAAGGCCATGATCGAGGCGGCAAAGATCACCGGGATCACGCCTGCCATGTTCACGCGCAGGGGAAGGTACGTGGAGCCGCCGGTCGTCATCTTGCGGCCCACCACCCGCTTCGCGTACTGCACCGGGATGCGCCGCTGCCCCTCCTGAACGAACACGATCCCGACCAGGACGGCGAGAGCGACGAAGGGCATCATCACGACGAACACCTGATCCGGGTTGGTCCACCAAGCCTGGATCCCGCCGGGCAGGCCCGCGACGATCGAGGCGAAGATCATCAGGCTGATGCCGTTGCCCACGCCGCGCTGAGTGATCAGCTCGCCCATCCACATCAGGAGCGTGGCACCGGCAGTCAGCGAGACCACGATCATGAACAGGGTGCCGAAGGTGAGCTCGCCCTCGATGATGCCGCCCCCGAAGCTCGCCGAGTTGAAGAGGAAGACGTAGCCGACCGACTGGGCCGCGGCCAGGCCGACGGTCAGGTAGCGGGTGTACTGGGTGATCTTCTGCTGGCCGACCTCACCCTCCTTTGAGAGTCGCTCCAGGCCGGGCACGACCACCGTCAGGAGCTGGAGAATGATCGACGCGGTGATGTAGGGCATGATCCCCAGCGCGAAGAGGGAGAGGCGCTGGAGGCTCCCGCCCGAGAAGAGGTTCAAGAAGCCGAGGATGTTCCCGTCGGCGAAGTTCTGATCGAGCTCCTTGACCGCGTCGATGTCGACGCCGGGCGCCGGGATGAACGCACCGAGCCGGTAGAGCAGCAGGATCGCCGCGACGAACAGGAGCTTCCGCCTGATCTCCGGAACGCTGAACGCGTTGGCGATCGTCTGAAGCAAGAGGGTTTAGTCCTCGATCAGTTCGCAGGTGCCGCCCGCGGCCTCGATCTTCTCCTTGGCCGTGGCGCTGAACGCATGTGCGCGCACCGTCAGCTTCGTCGAGATCTCGCCCCGGCCCAGGACCTTGACCGGGTGCTTTCGGGTCGCCAAACCAGCGTTCCTCAGCGTGGCCGGCGTGACCTCGGCGCCGGCGTCGAAGCGCGCGTCCAGGTCGGAGACGTTGACCGGCTGCGTATGCGTGCGGAAAGGCTCAAACGGCATCGACATCTTCTTGTTGGGACCGCGCAGCTTTCGGGTGCGCATGTGGATCGGCGTCTGGCCGCCCTCGAAGCCGACCCGGCGCTTCGCGCCTGCGCGAGCGCCCGCGCCTTTGTGGCCACGGCCCGCGGTCTTGCCCTGGCCCGAGGCCTTGCCTCTGCCCAGGCGCTTGCGCGGGTGACGCGAGCCCGGCTTCGGGCGGATCGAGTGCAGACCGATCTCCTCCGGATCGAGACGACCCATGCCTAGGACTCCTCGACCGCGACGAGGTGGCCGACCACCTTCAGCATCCCTCGGACTTGCGGGGTGTCGGCCATCGCACTGGTGCGACCGATCTTGCCGAGGTTCAGCGAGCGCAAGGTATCGAGCTGCCTGCCGTTGGCGCCGTTCGAGGAGCGAACCTGCTTGAAGACGATTTCAGCCATCAGCCTGCCTCCCCATCGGCGCCCTGACCCGGCGGAACCGGACGCGTAGCGGAGGATTCCGCCGGAGTTGTCGAATCCGCTTCGCGTCCGGTTCCGGCGGGCTGCGACGCCACCGTAGAGGCAGGCTCGGCCACACCTACCGCGACTGCGTCGCTAGCTCCGGCGTCTTCATCGGCTGCTTTCGCCTGCAGCTTCCTTGCTTCAGCTTGGCTATCCAAGCCAAGAACCTGGTGGACGGTGAGGCCGCGGAGCTTGGCCACGTCTTCCGGGCGACGCAACTGGATCAGGCCATCCATCGTCGCCTTCACGAGGTTGATCGGGTTCTGGGTGCCGATCGACTTGGAGAGAACGTCGCGGATCCCGGCCAGCTCGAGCACCGCGCGGACGCCACCGCCGGCGATCACGCCGGTACCGGGGCTTGCCGGGCGCAGCACCACGTGGCCGGAGCCGTAGCGGCCGATGATCTTGTGCGGAATCGTCTGCCCGTACATCGGCACCTTGATCAGGTCCTTGCGGGCGTTCTCGACCGCCTTCTGGATGGCCAGCGGCACCTCGCGGGCCTTGCCGTAGCCAATCCCGACGACCGAGCTGTCGTCGCCCACGGCGACCAGGGCGGTAAACGAGAAACGGCGACCGCCCTTGACGACCTTGGCGACGCGATTGATCTCGATGACACGCTCCTGCAGGTCCAGCCCCTGCGGGCTAACGGTCTGGTATTCGCGGTCACGTCCCATAAAGCAGCGTCTCAGGGTAGAGGGTCAAAATTTGAGGCCGCCTTCACGGGCTCCCTCGGCCAGCGCGGCGACGCGACCGTGAAAGCGGTAGCCGCCGCGATCGAACACGCAGCTCTCGACGCCGGCCTGCTTGGCGCGCTCGGCCAGGAGCTGGCCGGCCCGCTTTGCCTGCTCGGCCCCGTTCAGCTTGCGAAGCTCGGCCTCGGTCCAGCCGACTGAGGCCACCGTGCGCCCGGCGTCGTCGTCGATCAGCTGGGCGGCGATGCCGCGGTTCGACCGAAAGACGGAGATGCGAGGGCGAGCGGAGCTCCCGCGGACCTTGGCCCGGACGCGGCGACGGCGGCGGAGCCGCTGCTGGCCTTTTGTGGAGACGGCCATCGGCGTCAGGCCCTCTTTCCGACCTTGCGGCGGACCAGCTCACCCGCGTAGCGAATGCCCTTGCCCTTGTACGGCTCCGGTGGCCTGACACGGCGAATCCGAGCCGTCATCTCGCCGACCAGCTGCTTGTCGATCCCGCGCACGATCACCTCGGTCTGCTGCGGCACCTCGAACTCGACCCCATCGGGGGCCTCGATCTGGACGACGTGCGAGAAGCCGACGCTGAGGTTCAAGTTGCGCCCCGAAAGGGCGGCGCGATAGCCGACGCCCTGGATCTCCAGCCGCTTCTCGAAGCCGTCGGTGACGCCCTCGACCATATTCGCGATGAGGCTGCGCGTCAGGCCGTGCAGGGCGCGGTGCTCGCCGCGATCGGTGGGGCGCTCAACGGTGAGCGTCCCGTCAGCGACCGCGACTTGCATGTCGCGGCTGATGATTTGGGTGAGCTCGCCCTTCGGGCCCTTGACCGAAACCACGCCGGCGCCGACGTCGATGTCGACGCCCTCGGGCACGATGACTGGCTTCTTTCCGATTCGGCTCATAGCTTCAACCCTGGGAGGGGCGTCACCAAACGTAGGCGACGACCTCGCCGCCGACTCCCTTGGCCTTTGCTTCGTGGCCGGTCATGACCCCGGTCGAGGTCGAGACGATCGCGGTTCCCATACCGCCCATCACGCGCGGGATCTGGGTGTGATCGGCGTAGCGGCGCCGGCCCGGACGCGAGATCCGCTCGATGCCGGTGATCACGGGCTTGCGCCCATCGGCGTAGCGCAACTCGATCTTGATCACCTCGCCGACCGCGGTCGGCTCGACCGTGAAGTCGGAGATGTATCCCTGCTCCTTGAGGATGCGGGTGACCTCCTTCTTGAGGCGCGAAGCGGGCACCTCAACTTCAGGGTGCTCGGCGCGCAGCGCGTTGCGCACCCGGGTCAGGTAGTCGGCAATTGGATCGGTCAGCATTCTCGGTTCTCTCCTGGCGCTACCAGCTCGACTTGGTCATTCCGGGGACGTACCCGCGGTGGGCGGCCTCGCGCAAACAGATCCGGCACAGGCCGAACTTCCGGTAATAGGCGCGCGAGCGGCCGCACCGGCGGCAGCGGTTCTTCACGCGTGTCTTGTACTTGGGCTCGCGGCCCACCATCTTCGAAGTCTTAGCCATCGGTCCCTTCTGCTTTGGCTTCGTCGGCATCCGCCGCTGCGCCTTCTCCTTCTTCGCCCTCTTCGTCTTCCTTCACGGGCTTCTCGTATGCCTCGGGGTTCTCTTCCTTGAGCTGCTCCAGCGCGGCAGCTTCGGCTTCGGCACGCCGGCGCGCCTCTTCCTTGCGCTGCTCCTCTTCGGCTTCGGCCTGCTTGTCGACCTCGCCTGGGCGCCCATCGTGTGAAAACGGGAACCCCAGGCCAAGGAGCAGCTCGAAGCCTTCCTCGTCGGTAGCGGCGCTGGTCGTGATCGTGATGTCCAGCCCACGCACTTCGTCGACGGAGTCGTAGTCGATCTCTGGGAAGATCAGCTGCTCGCGCACGCCCATCGAGTAGTTGCCGCGGCCATCGAACGATCGCGGGCTAAGGCCGCGGAAGTCTCGAATCCGGGGGATCGCGATCGAGATCAGCCGGTCGAAGAACTCCCACATCCTGGCCCCGCGCAGGGTCACAGCGACGCCGACGGGCATGTCCTCGCGCAGCTTGAAGTTGGCGACTGATTTGCGGGCACGGCGCACGTTCGGGCGCTGGCCGGCGATCGTGGCCAGCTGCTCCGTGGCGGCTTCCAAAATGGGGGTCGACTGCTTGGCGTCGCCGATGCCCATGTTGAGCGTGATCTTCTCCAGCGTCGGCACCTGCATCGGGCTCGAGTAACCGAAGCGCTCGGTCAGCGCGCCGGTCAGCTCCGCCTGATGGAGCTCGCGCAGCCGGGGCGGCGGGGCCGCCTGCTGAGACTCGGATGTCGTAGTTGCTTCCATCAATCGAAGGCCTTACCCGTGCGCTTCGCGAAGCGCTGGCGCTTGCCGGCGTCGTTGACGCGTACGCCGACTCTGGTCGGCTTGTTGTCGGTGGGATCGACCAACATCACGTTAGAGACGTGGATTGCGGCCTCCCGCTCGATGATGCCCCCCGCATCGCCTTTCTGAGTGTCGCGGATCGACCGCGGACGCGAGTGACGCTTGACGATGTTGAGGCCCTCGACAACAACCCTGCGGCGCCCAGGCTCGGTCCGCAGGACCTTGCCGGTCTTGCCCTTGTCCTTGCCTGATGTGACGACCACGGTGTCGTCCTTGCGGATCCGCATCGCCTTGCCCTTTGGCTCCGGCTTTCTCTTGACCTTCGGCATCAGAGACAAATCCCTTCCAGGGAGGCAATGCTGGTTTCGCGCCTTACGTCGCTCATCACAACACCTCCGGCGCCAGCGAGATGATCTTCATGAAGTTCTTGTCGCGCAACTCGCGGGCGACCGGCCCGAAGATGCGAGTCCCACGCGGATTGTTCTGCGGGTCGATCAGAACCGCGGCGTTCTCGTCGAACGAGATGTACGTGCCGTCCTTGCGGCCGAGCTGCTTGCGCGTCCGCACGACCACGGCCTGCACGACCTCCCCTTTGCGAACGCCGCCCTGCGGGTTCGCCGCCTTGACCGTGGCGGTGATCACGTCGCCGACTCCAGCGTAGCGGCGATGGGACCCGCCCCTGACGCGGATACAGAGGATCTCGCGAGCGCCCGAGTTGTCGGCGACCTTGACCCTTGATTCCTGCTGGATCATCTCGCCTTCTCCACCACTTCGACCAGGCGCCAGCGCTTGAGCTTCGAGAGCGGACGTGACTCGATCACCCTGACCAGGTCACCGGCCTTGGCCTCGTTGCGCTCGTCGTGGGCATGGACGGTCGACGAGTGCCGGACGATCTTTTCGTAGCGACGGTGGCGGCGAACGATGTCGACGCGGACCGTGATCGTCTTGTCGGCCCTATCGGACACGACAGTCCCCTGCTGAACCTTCTTCGAGCCGGGCACTCGCTCCGCCCGGGGCGTGCCCTGCCCGGGCTCGCCCTTCTTGGCCTTGACGGAGGCACGGCGGCGGCGGCGCTCGGCGGCATTGCGGGCTCGGGCGGCGGCGCGACCGGCGATCCGCTCCTCCACCGCACGTTCAGGCAGGGCCTCGCCGGCATGGGTCGAACGCTCGAGCTTCCGCTTCTCCTTCGGGTGCAGGGCAGCTCCGCCGGAAGCCTCGGCTTCGCTCGCTCCCGCCTCATTGTCAGCGGGGGCCTCGTCCACCATCTCGGCTGCGGTTTCTTCCTCAGCTCCTGCTTCGGTTTCTTCGCTCACGTCTTCCTCGGTCATGACTTCCGCGCCCTCAGTTCCTTTTCGATGTCGATTCCCCGCTGGCGAGCAACCGTCAGCATGCGGGCGAGCTCGCGGCGCGAGGCGCTCAAGCCGGCGGTGTTCTCGAGCTCTCCCGTCGCGTGCCGAAAGCGCAGGTTGAACGCCTCCTTGCGAGCGTTGCCAAGCGCTTCGACCAAGTCCTGGTCGGAAAGGGCATGCACGTCAGAAGCTCTCACTCCGCAGCACCTTCCCTGGTGACGAACCTCGTCTTGACCGGCAGCTTGTGACCGGCCAGGCGCAGCGCTTCCTTGGCCAGCTCCTCCGGCACACCGGCCAGCTCGAACATGACCTTGCCGGGCTTGACCACCGCGACCCAGCCCTCCGGGTTGCCTTTGCCGGAGCCCATACGGGTCTCGGCCGGCTTCTTCGTGAAGGGCTTGTCGGGAAAGACGTTGATCCAGACCTTGCCGCCGCGCTTGATCTTGCGGGTCATCGCGACGCGAGCCGCCTCGATCTGCCGATTGGTGATCCAGCCGCGCTCGATCGCCTTCAGCCCGTACTCGCCGAAGTTGATCTCGGAACCGCCCTTCGTATTGCCGCGGCGCTTGCCACGCATCTGCTTGCGGTACTTGACACGCTTGGGGGCCAGCATCAGGAGGCACCTCCGCCGGAAGCCTCGGGGACGTCTCCGCCGGGATGCTCCGCTTCGCTTCCGCTCCCGGCGGGTTGCGACACCGCCGGGGAGGCAGGCTCAGCGGGAGCGGCGGCCTCGGCCGGAGGCTGGGCTTCAGGCGTGGCGGCAGTCGATTGCGCCGCGGTTGCCGTCCTTCGTGCTCGGGCTCGCTCGTCGCGGCGGCGGCGGTTGCGGGGCTGCACCTCTTCCTCCTCGGCACCCTGGGTGCGAAAGCCCTCGGGCATCACCTCGCCCTTGTTGATCCAGCACTTGACGCCGATCCGGCCGGTGGTGGTCCGCGCCTCGACGAACCCGTAATCGATGTCGGCCCGCAAGGTGTGGAGGGGCACCCGGCCGTCCGAGTAGCCCTCGGTACGCGCCATCTCGGCGCCACCCAGGCGGCCGGAGACCTGGACCTTGACGCCCTTCGCGCCCGAGCGCATCGCTGAGGTCAGTGCGCGCTTCATCGCCCGGCGAAAGGCGACGCGGTTCTGAAGCTGCTCCGCGATGGACTGGGCGACCAGCTTCGCGTCAAGCTCCGGGCGCTTGATCTCGCGGATGTTCACCTTGACCGGCTTCGCCGTCAGCTTGTGCAGGTCACGGCGCAGCGCGTCCACCTCCGACCCGGACTTGCCGATCACGATGCCGGGGCGGGCGGTATGGATGTCCACGGCGATCTCGCCGCGCTGCTTGACGATCGTGATGTCGGAAAGGCCGGCGTGCGCGAGCCGTCCCTCGATGTGGTCGCGGATCGCCAGGTCCTCGAGCAGGTAATCGGCGAACTGGCGCTCGTTGAACCAGTTCGACTTCCAATCGTGGATATAGCCGACCCGGAAGCCTTCAGGATGAACCTTCTGACCCATCAGGAACACTCTCCTGCCGCTGGGGCAATGTCGGTTTCGCGCAGAGCGCTCATCAAGCACCTTCCTCGCTTGGCCGCAGCGCGACGCTGACGTGGCTGGTGCGCTTGTCGATGCGGCTCGCCCGGCCACGGGCACGGGCACGCCAGCGCTTTAGCGTGGGCCCGTCGTCGACGCGGATCTCCGCGATCTGCAAGTCGTCGGCGTCCAGATCGTGGTTGCTCTCGGCGTTCGCGGCCGCCGACGCGATCAGCTTGGCGATCGGGGCGGCAGCGCCGCGGGGCGAAAAAGTGAGCAGCTCCTGGGCCTCGGCCAGGCTCAGGCCACGGACCTGGTCGGCGACCAGGCGCGCCTTGCGCGGGGCGACGCGCAGGTAGCGGGCGCTGGCGCGCACCAGTTGCGTCTCAGGGGGTGTCTGCGAATCCGTGGCCATCGTTGATCCCGCCTATCGTTCCTTCTTCTCGCCGGAGTGCCCACGGTAGGTGCGGGTCGGAGCGAACTCCCCCAGCTTGTGCCCGACCATCGATTCCGAGATGAAGACCGGCACGTGCTTGCGGCCGTCATGCACCGCGATCGTGTGGCCGACCATCTCCGGAAAGACCGTGGACGTTCGCGACCAGGTCTTGATCATGTTCTTTTGGTTCGCCTCGTTCATCGCGTTGATGCGCCCGATCAGGCGCTCCTCGACGAACGGGCCCTTTTTCGTTGATCTACCCATCTAGATACCTGCCTACCGCTTCTTCTTCCCGCGCCTGCGTCCGCGGACGATCATCGCGCTGGACGCCTTGCCCTTCTTGCGGGTCCGGTAACCCAGGGTCGGTTTACCCCACGGGGTAACGGGGTGCCCGCCGGGCGTCTTGTGTGCCTCGCCGCCGCCGTGCGGGTGGTCGACGGGGTTCATCGCCACACCACGCGTCTGGGGGCGGATGCCCTTGTGGCGACTGCGCCCGGCCTTGCCGATCTTCACGTTCTGATGCTCGGAGTTCGAGAGGGTGCCGATCGTCGCCCGCGCATTGGCGCGCACCATCCGCATCTCCGACGAGGGCAGGCGCAGGGTGACCGTCTCACCCTCCTTGGCGACGAGCTGGATCGCGGTGCCCGCGGCGCGGCCGAGGCGCCCGCCCTGGCCCGGGATCAGCTCCACGTTGTGGATCACGGTGCCGGTCGGGATCGCGCTCAATGGCAGGGCGTTGCCGGGCCGGATGTCGGCGCGGGGGCCGGACTCGACGGTGTCGCCCACCCTGAGGTCCTGTGGGGCCAGGATGTAGGTCTTGACGCCGTCGGCGTAGTGGAGGAGCGCGATGTAGGTCGTGCGATTCGGGTCGTACTCGATGGTCGCAACCTTGGCCGGGATGCCGTCCCGTTGGCGCTTGAAGTCAATCTGGCGGTAGCGGCGCTTCGCGCCCCCACCCCGATGGCGAGAGGTGACCCGCCCGTGGGTGTTCCGCCCGCCGGTCGACTTCTTGCCCTTCGTGAGCGGCTTGTGCGGGCGGCCGGTCGTGACCTCCTCGCGAGCCTGGTACATCGCGAAGCGACGTCCGGGACTGGTCGGCTTTGTCTTGCGAATCGCCATCAGGTCATTCCGCTACCGCGGCTCCTTCGAACAGCTCGATCCGATCGCCGGGCGCGAGCTGGACGATCGCCTTCTTCCAGGAGCGGGTCTTGCCGCTGTGCAGGCCGCGACGCTTCGGCTTCGAGCGCACCTTGGCGGTGCGCACCGCCGTCACGGAAACCTCGAAGACCTCCTCGACCGCCCTCGCGATCTGGGTCTTGTGCGCCCGGTCGTCCACCCGGAACGTGTACTTGCCATCGGCCATCAGCGCGTAGCTCTTCTCGCTGACGACCGGCTCGAGGATGATCGAACGGGCGTCCATCTCAGTCGCCCTCCTCGGTGGAGCCGCGCGTTACGTCGCCCGCGCGGGCCTCGAGAGTCTCGAGTGCCGCCTGGGTCACCAGCAGCGAGCGGTGGCCGATGATGTCGACGACGCCCGTTGCCTGAGCGGGAAGGACGTTGATGCGGGGGATGTTGCGAAAGCTCTTGGCGACAGCCGCTTCCTCGGCATCGAGGACGAGCAGGATCGGGAGCCGGGGAGACCAGTCGCCGATCGCCTCGGCGGCCTTCTTCGTCGAAGGCTCGGCATAGGCCGCCGGATCGAGAACGGCGACCGTGCCGCGGTCGGCGTGAACGGAGAGGGCGGCACGAAGGGCCTTGCGGCGCGCCTTCCGGTTGACCTTGAAGGTGTAGCCACGCGGGCTCGGGCCGAACGCGGCGCCGCCGCCACGACGATGCGGCACGCCAAGCGCGCCGGCACGGGCGCGGCCGGTGCCCTTCTGCTTCCATGCCTTGGCGCCGGTCATCGAAACCTCGCCGCGACCGAGGCTGGACGCCGTGCCGCGACGGCGCGCGTTGGCCTCCGCCCGCGCGGTGTCGTGGACCAGCGACTCATGGAAGCTCTCCGTGAACAGGCTCTCGGGCAGGTCGGACTTCGCCTGCTTGCCCAATGTCGGGGCCTTGGGCTTAGCCATCGGTGCGCACCTCGATCGTCCCGTTCTTCGGGCCGGGGACGGCGCCACGGAGCATCAGCAGATTCTGCTCGGCGTCAATCTCGACAACCTCGAGCCCACGCTGGGTGGCGCGCTTGCCGCCCATGCGACCCGGCATCCGCACGCCCTTGAACACGCGCGCGGGATAGGCGCTAGCGCCGATCGAGCCAGGCGCACGGACGTTATGCGAGCCGTGACTGACCGGGCCGCGGGAAAAGCCGTGACGGCGAACCGTGCCCTGGAAGCCTTTGCCGATCGAGACGCCGGAGACCTTGACTCGCTGACCCGGCTGGAACTGCTCGACGGTGGCACTGTCGCCGATCTTCGGCGATTCCTCGGCGCCGAGATCCTCGTTGCGAAACTCGACCAGGGTGCGCATCGCGGGTGCGCCCGCCTTCTTCAGGTGTCCGGCCTCGGCCTTCGTCAGCTTGCCCTCCTTGACCTGGTCGAAGGCGAGCTGCACAGCGGCGTAGCCGTCGCGCTCGGTCTCGCGAACGCCCGTGACGGGGCAGGGGCCCGCCTGGATCACGGTCACCGGAACCACGGTGCCGTCCTCCTGGAAGAGTTGGGTCATTCCCACTTTCTTGCCGATGATCGCCGCCACGTCCCTAACCCAGCTTGATCTCGATGTCGACGCCGGCGGGCAGCGCGTCGAGGCGCTGCAGGGAGTCGATCGTCTTCGGGGTTGGCTGGTGGATGTCGATCAGGCGCTTGTGAGTCCGGATCTCGAAGTGCTCGCGCGAGTCCTTGTCCTTGAACGGCGACTTGATGACGCAGTAGACGTTCTTCTCCGTGGGCAGCGGCACGGGCCCGGAAACAGAAGCGCCGGTGCGCTCGGCCGTGTCCACGATCTCGCGCGACGCGCGGTCGATCGCGTCGTGGTCGTAGGCCTTGAGCCTGATCCGGATCTTGTTTGTGGCGAGGGTCGCCATTTCGCTGCTTTCTTCTCAGGTCTTTCCGCGTCATTGGGGCGCCGCTCGGCTGGAGCGCCGCCCCAATTTGTCGAATGCTTTATGTCCTTGCTGCTTGCGGCCGCCGGGCCGCAAAAAGGGGCCGGCGGCGCCGGCCCCTCGTCCGGGAGCCGCTACTCGATGACGTCTGCGACGACTCCCGAGCCTACGGTGCGCCCGCCTTCGCGGATCGCGAAGCGCAGGCCCTTGTCCATGGCGATCGGCTGAATCAGCTCGATCGTCATCTCGACGTTGTCACCGGGCATGACCATCTCGGTCCCCTCGGGGAGGTTCGCGATGCCGGTCACGTCGGTGGTCCGGAAGTAGAACTGCGGGCGGTAGCCCGAGAAGAACGGGGTGTGACGGCCGCCCTCCTCCTTCTTCAGGCAGTAGACCTCCGCCTTGAACTTCGTGTGCGGGTTGATCGAGCCGGGTTTGCACAGCACCTGGCCGCGTTCGATCTCCTCGCGCTTGGTGCCACGCAGAAGACAGCCCACGTTGTCGCCCGCCTGCCCCTGGTCCAGGATCTTGCGGAACATCTCGACCCCGGTGACTGTCGTCTTGCTCGAGTCCTTGATCCCGACGATCTCGATCTCGTCGCCGGTGTTGACGATGCCCTGCTCGATCCGGCCGGTGGCGACGGTGCCGCGGCCCGTGATCGAGAAGATGTCCTCGATCGGCATCAGGAAGGGCTTGTCGAGATCGCGCTCGGGCTCCGGGATGTACGAGTCCAGCGTCGACGCGAGCTCCAGGATCGCGTTGACGGCTCCCTCGTCGCCCTCCAGCGCCTTCAGCGCGGAGCCCTTGATGATCGGTGTCTCGTCGCCGGGAAAGTCGTACTCGTTCAGCAGGTCCTTGACTTCCTCCTCGACGAGCTCGATCAGCTCCTCGTCGTCGACCATGTCCGTCTTGTTCAGGAAGACGACCACGTAAGGGACGTTCACCTGGCGGGCGAGCAGGATGTGCTCGCGGGTCTGGGGCATCGGGCCGTCGGCAGCCGAGACGACCAGGATCGCGCCGTCCATCTGGGCGGCGCCCGTGATCATGTTCTTGACGTAGTCGGCGTGCCCGGGGCAGTCCACGTGGGCGTAGTGCCGGTTCTCCGTCTGGTACTCGACATGCGAGGTGGCGATCGTGATCCCGCGCTCTTTCTCCTCGGGCGCGTTGTCGATCTCCTCGAAGCTCTTCGCCTCGCCACCCTGCGCCTCGGCGAGCACCTTGGTGATCGCCGCGGTCAAAGTCGTCTTGCCGTGGTCGATGTGACCGATCGTGCCGACGTTCACATGCGGCTTATCGCGCTCGAACTTCTCCTTTGCCATCTCGTTCCTTCTCCGTTTCTGTTCAGTCTTTGTCTAAGTCCGTCTGGTGCTCGTTCTAAGTTTCCTGCGCCTTTACGCGGCCACAGCTACGTGGCCCGGCGCCTTGCGGGCGAACCCGGAAAATATAGCTACCGCTCGGTCAGAGTCCCCGTCCGGCCCTCAGGCCTGTGCCCCGTCGCCCGAGCGTGCCGCGACGATTTCCTCGGCGATGGAGTTCGGCACCTCTTCGTAGCGCTCGAACTGCATCGAGTAGTTGGCCCGGCCCTGCGTTGACGAGCGCAGGTCGGTCGCGTAGCCGAACATCTCGGACAGGGGCACATACGCCTGCACGGCGAGGGCGTTGCCGCGCTGATCTTGGCCCTGGACCTTGCCGCGCCGGCGCGACAGGTCGCCGATGACGTCACCCAGGAAGTCCTCCGGGGTAGTCACCTCGACCGCCATCACCGGCTCGAGCAGGATTGGCTTGGCTTTGCGGGCCGCCTCCTGAACCGCCATCGAGCCCGCGATCTTGAAGGCCATCTCCGAGGAATCGACATCGTGGTAGGAGCCGTCCACCAGCTCGACGCGGACGTCGACCATCGGGTAGCCGGCCTTGACGCCGGAGCCGAGCGCTTCCTCGATGCCCTGCTCGACGGCCGGGATGTACTCGGAGGGGATCGCGCCACCCTTGATCTTGTTGACGAAGTCGAAGCCCTCCTCAGGCGCGGGCTCGACGTTGATCACAACATGCCCGAATTGGCCGCGGCCGCCGGTCTGGCGCACGAAGCGGCCGACGATCTTCTCGGTTCGCTGGCGGATCGTCTCCCTGTAGGCGACCTGCGGCCGGCCGACGTTGGCGTCGACCGAGAACTCGCGCAAGAGGCGGTCGACCAGGACCTCCAGGTGAAGCTCGCCCATGCCGTGAATCACGGTCTGATTCGTTTCCTCGTCGGTCTCAATCTGGAAGGTCGGATCCTCCTCGGCCAGACGGGCGAGACCGGCACCGAGCTTCTCCTGGTCCGACTTGGTCTTCGGCTCGATCGCGACCGCGATCACCGGTTCGGGAAACTCGATCTGCTCGAGGACGACGGGGGCGTCCGGCGCGCACAGCGTGTCACCGGTCGAGGTCTGCTTCAAGCCGACCCCGGCGACGATGTCGCCCGCGTAGCACTCCTCGATGTCCTCGCGCGAGTTCGCGTGCATCATCAGGAGGCGGCCGATCCGCTCCGTGCGGCCCTTGGTGGCATTCAGGACGCGGCTACCCGACTCGAGCTTGCCGGAGTACACGCGGAAGTATGTGAGCTTGCCGACGAACGGATCCGCCATCACCTTGAAAGCGAGCGCGGCAAACGGGGCCGAGTCATCGGCTCCGCGCTCGGTGTCGTCGCCCTCGGAGCCGTCCTTCAACGGGATGAAGCCGGAGACCGCGGGGACCTCGAGCGGCGACGGCAGCAGCTCGACGATCGCGTCCAGCAGGGGCTGGACGCCCTTGTTCTTGAACGCGGACCCACACAGGACCGGCGTCACCTTCAGGTCGAGCGTCGCACGGTGGAGCGACTTCGCGATGCGCTCGTGCGGGATCTCCTGCTCGTCCAGATACATCTCCATCAGCTCGTCGTCGTAATCGGCGCAGGCCTCGATCAGGTGGGTGCGTGCCTCGTGGGCCACAGCCGCGAGCTCGTCGGGAATCTCCGAGTACGTGAACTCCGTGCCGAGCTCGTCCTCCCAGACCAGGGCCTTATTCTCGATCAGGTCGATAACGCCCTGGAGCTGATCCTCGGCCCCGATCGGGAGCTGGATCGGGAGCGGATTGGCGCCGAGGCGGTCCTTCATCGTCTGGACGGACTTCCCGAAGTCGGCGCCGACCCGATCCATCTTGTTGATGAACGCGATCCGTGGCACCTTGTACTTGTCGGCCTGGCGCCAGACGGTCTCGGACTGCGGCTCGACGCCCGCGACGGAGTCGAACACGGCGATCGCGCCGTCAAGCACCCGCAGCGAGCGCTCGACCTCGACCGTGAAGTCGACGTGGCCCGGCGTGTCAATGATGTTGATGCGGTGGGCCTTCCACTCGCAAGCGGTCGCCGCCGACGTGATCGTGATCCCGCGCTCCTGCTCCTGCTCCATCCAGTCCATGACGGCGGCGCCCTCGTGGACCTCGCCCATCTTGTGGGTGCGTCCGGTGTAATAGAGGATGCGCTCGGTGGTCGTCGTCTTACCGGCGTCGATGTGCGCCATGATCCCGATGTTGCGGGTCTTTTCGAGCGGGAAGTTTCTAGCCATGGTTATGAAAGAGTGTCTGGTCCGAGGAGGTCAGAATGCTCGCGTGAGTGGCCTTCAGGGCACAAAAAAGGCCCTGTTCGGGCCGGGCCGCGAGCGGCCGATGACTATACCAGAGGCATGAAGCCCACCAAGACCACCAGATGCGGCTGAGGAAGCCGGTTTTCGAGCGCCCGGGGCGACCCGGGTCGGCACTCCACGGGGTAGGCACGGAGGTCGTGGCGATCGGGCGTGAACTGCTCGCGATTCCCGCTGGGCTCTTCATGCGAACGGCCGAGCTGGCCGGCGCCCTGGTCCTGCGCGGGTGGCTCGTCGTTTGGCCGGTTTTGCAGGAGGCTTGGCGCCTGCTTCAGGCGGGCCTCGAGCGCGCTGAGCGCGAGGTCACCCCCGCCAGGGCCACCGTCGCGGTCGCGATCGTCGCGGCGATCTGCCTCGGCGTATCGCAGTTCTTCGATTACCGGGCGGTCCAGATCGGCACCCCGGAGTACGCGGGTGTCAGCACCGTGGCCCCAGCTCCGAAGGTCGACCGGGCGGACGCGGGCAGCGCTCATCTTTGGCTGGGCCTGCCACTCGCCGCCTTGGCCCTTGCGGCAATCGCCAACGCGGCCAGGGGCCGAGTCGCGACGGCCCGCCTCCTGATTCCGATCGGGCTGGCAGCGGTCGCGATCAGCGTTTTCGTCGACGCCCCCAAGGGCCTCGACGAAGGCGACGCAACGACGATCTACGCGGGCGCCGAAGCGACCCTGGAAACCGGCTTCTGGGCACAGCTCGTCTCGGCCGTCCTGCTGATCGCGTTGGCTTTCCTCTTGCCGCGGACGCTCCGCGGGCGCGGGCCCCGGCCGGGGGCGAAGGCGGGCGCCTGATGGCGGAGGTCAGCCGGCTGGAGCGTTTGCTGCCGTGGGCGTGCCTGGCCGCGGCGGCCATCCTCTTCGCGTCCGAGTTGATGGTCATGTTCGAGTTCATCCCGCCCGGGGCCGAGGCCCTTTCCGAGCAGCTCGCGCGCGAGCGGCACGGCAACGCGATGTTCGTGATCGCCGGCTTCGCGGTCCTCGCCACCCTGGCGGCCGTTTTCGGCGGCTCGAAGCCCGCCGCGATCGGGGTGGCGACGATGGGCGCGATCGCGCTCCTCGTCTTCCTCCTCACGGACCTGCCGGACGCCGGTCAGATCGGAACGCTTGAGGACGGTCGGCAATCGTTCATCGACGCCGAGGCGGTGCCGCAAGCCGGGTTCTGGCTGGAGATGCTTGGGGCGCTGGCGCTGGCCCTTGCCGGCACCGCACTCGCGAGCATGAGCTCCGAGCAGCTCGCGGCGCTCCGCCCGGGACCGAAACGCGAGGCGGAGGGCGAGTCCGCGTAGCGGCTACCAGCGGTAGTGGGCGAAGGCCTTGTTGGCCTGAGCCATCCTGAAGATGTCGTCCTTGCGCTTCCAGGCGCCGCCCTGCTGCTGAATCGCGTCCAGGATCTCATTGGCGAGGCGCTCCGACATCGACTTCTCACGGCGGTTGCGGGCGAAGCTGACCAGCCAGCGCACGGCCAGCGTCCGCGCCCGGCGGGACGGCACCTCCAGCGGGACCTGATATGTCGCGCCACCAACGCGGCGAGACTTGACTTCAAGCGTCGGCGTCAGGGCCGTGATCGCCTCCCCGAGCACCTCCACGGGCTCGTCACCCGAACGCTCGCCGACGATTGCCAGGGCGTCATAGACGATCTGCTCGGCCGTGGACTTCTTGCCATGCAGCATCACCTTGTTGATGACTTGCTGAACCAGGCGCGAGTGATGCTGCGCGTCCGCCTCGACCAGGCGAACCGTTGCGGCGTTACGGCGGGCCATCGACTATTTCTTGACCCCGTACATCGACCGCGACTGCTTGCGATCGGAGACGCCCGAAGCGTCCAGCGTTCCGCGAATCACCTTGTAGCGCACGCCGGGAAGATCCTTGACGCGACCGCCGCGGACCAGAACCACCGAGTGCTCCTGGAGATTGTGGCCTTCGCCCGGGATGTAGCAGGTGACCTCCATCCCGTTCGTCAGCCGCACGCGTGCCACCTTGCGGAGAGCCGAGTTCGGCTTCTTCGGAGTGGCCGTGTAGACGCGGGTGCAAACGCCGCGCCGCTGCGGAGCAGCGATCCGGGCTTTCCGTCCCTGCCCCGACTTGAGGCCGGGCGTCGTGACCTTCTTGGTCGGGGTTTTACGGCCCTTGCGGATCAGCTGATTGGTCGACGGCACGGCGCGTGATGGTAGCGAAGTGCCCGTTGTAGCCTGCGGGATCGTGAGCGGGGATCCCAGCCGGAAACCGATCCTGGCAGTCGACGTCGACGGCGTCGTGAGCCTCTTCGGCTTCGATGGCCCGCTCGACCAGGTCCCCGGCAAGTTTCACCTGATCGACGGCGTCGCGCACTGCATCGCCCACGGGGTCGCCGAGCGCCTGCTTCGCCTCGCGGACCACTTCGAGCTGATCTGGGCGACCGGCTGGGAGGAGCGCGCAAATGACCACCTGCCGCTCCTCCTCGGCCTGCCCGGCGAGCTGCCGGCCCTGACGTTCGGCGGCCGCGCCCGGTTTGGCACCGCCCATTGGAAGCTGGACGCCCTTGACGAGTACGCCGGCTCGCGGCCACTCGCCTGGATCGACGACTCGCTTGACGAGAGCTGCCACGCCTGGGCGGCGCAGCGAGCCGCGCCCACGCTCTTGATCCCCACCCGCTCGGACGAGGGCTTGACGGATTCCCAGGCGGAAACCGCGATCGCGTGGGCCAAGAGCCTCGCGAATAGCTCCGCCAAGCAGGAGTAGGGGTACACTCATTCCAGTGGAAGGCTGGGTGCCGATCGTGTTCCTGATGTTCGTCTTGAAGGTCCCCGTCGGCCTGCTTTTATACCTCGTCTGGTGGGCGCTTCACGCCCATGACGAGCCCGAAGAGGCACCCGATACGGGCGGGGAGGATCGCCAATTCAAGCGCTTCCGGCGCGAGCCGAAGCGCCCGCGCGGGCCGCGCCGCGGCGGCCCCGCGCCCGATTGCCTGCCGCTACCAGAGGCGGACCACGAGCACAGGGTCCACTATCGACCCACTCCCCTACCGCTCACCGATCAACCGCGCCAGCGCCTCGGCCACTGAGATCCGCGCTTCACGCACCGCCGCCAGCAGAACAAGCTCGTCCTGGGTCGGCGCGTCCTCGGCCGGTTCCGGCCCGAGAAGCCGGCCCGGCTCCACGGCAAGCGCCTCCGCCAGCAAGATGTAGGCGTGGAGCGGCGGATTCGCGAAGCCACGCTCGAGGCGTGAAAGGAAACCGACGCTGTACTGATGCCCGCGCGGGTGCTTCACCTTCCGCAAGAGCTCGTGCATAGGCAGGCCGGCGGCCTCGCGCAGGTCCCTGATGCGACCTCCGACAAGGGCCAAATACGCGTGCAGGTCGAAGCTGTCGGACCGGGGCTCGATCAGGCGCGACCGATCGTCCATCAACGGCATCTCGCCCTTGCCGGGCTTTCGCAACCTCGGAATCGGGTCGTAACTTGTGCGATGGCGTCCCACCACCCGTGTATAGGGCGACCTCCGTGAAGCTCGCCCCCTTTCTTCGGCCGACGTCCACGTTTCGGCACCGGCGCCGTGTCCGATTTGGCAACTCGGTTGCGGCGTGCGCAAGAACTTGCCGCCATGCATAGTCACTTGCGGGTCACGCAACCGTAGTTCGCCGCCGGCAACCAGTTACGCCGCTGGAAGCGGGCTTACCAAACTGGACACGGGCCCAATCGCGAGGGCCGATCCCCTCCTTGAGCCTCGGAGCCGCCCGTCCCTAGCTCTCGTTGGCCGACGACGCCGAGGCGCCGGCTTCGCCGCCGCCACCGTCGGCGCCCTCGATCTCCTGCGCCAGTTCCTCGAGCTCCTCGGCGAACGACGGCCCGAAGCCTTCGACGTTGGCCGACTCCTCGCCGTCCTCGCCCAAGCCGAGCTCGGCGGCGAGCTCGTCCGCGTCAAGCAGCTCCTCGTCAGGACGCTGTGCGGGCTCGACCGGCTCGATCTCGAGCGAGCGGTAATGCCGCAGGCCCGTTGCCGCCGGGATCAGCTTGCCGATGATCACATTCTCCTTGAGGCCGACCAACCGGTCCCGCTTGCCTTCCAGCGCAGCGTCGGTGAGCACCTTTGTCGTTTCCTGGAACGAGGCGGCCGACAGGAAGGACTCGGTCGCCAGGGATGCCTTCGTGATCCCCAGAATGCGCTCCTTGCCCTTGGCGGGGGCGCCGCCCCCGGCCTTGGCCGCCTTGTTGGTCTTGACGAGCTTGTGGCGGTCTTCCAGCGCTCCGGGCAGGAGGTCGGTGGAGCCCTTCGACTCGATCTCGACCTTCTTCATCATCTGCCGCACGATCAGCTCGACGTGCTTGTCGTTGATGTCGACGCCCTGTGTCTTGTAGACCTTCTGGACTTCCTTGACGATGTACTGCTCGGTCTCCGTCCGGCCCTTGATCTCGAGGATCTCCGCCGGGAAGAGCGAGCCCTCGTTGAGCTGCGTGCCGGCGTCGACCCGATCGCCGTGCTTGACGTACAAACGCGAGCGCGGCGGCAGCTTGTAGTCGTGCTCCTCGCCCTTCGCGTCGGTGATCGTGATCACGATTGCCTTGTCCGACTCCTCGACGGAGACCTTGCCGTCGACGCCCGCCATCTGGGCCAGGCCCTTTGGCTTGCGCGCCTCGAACAGCTCGACCACGCGGGGCAGGCCCTGCGTGATGTCGAGCCCGGCGACGCCGCCGGTGTGGAACGTGCGCATCGTCAGCTGGGTGCCGGGTTCGCCGATCGACTGGGCGGCGATGATTCCCACCGCGTCGCCCATCTCGACGATCGTTCCGGTTGCCAGCGCGCGCCCGTAGCAGAGGCGGCAAACGCCGGTCTCGAATTCGCACTTGAGCGCTGAGCGGACGGGAACCGTGGCGCCGGGCTCGTCCCCGAGCGCCTCCACGATCGCGGCGATCTCGGCCTTGTCGATCTCCTGGTTTCGCTTCAGAAGCTCGCGGCCGCGCTTGGTCGCGAGCTTTCTCGCCGCCATCCGGCCGAGGAGGTTGGGGTTGACCGAGCCGTCCTCGAGCTTGACCGGCATCTCGATGCAATCCTTGGTCTTGCAGTCCTCGATGCGGACGATCACGTCCTGGGACACGTCGACCAACCGCCGGGTCAGGTACCCCGAGTCCGCGGTGCGCAGGGCGGTGTCAGCCAGTCCCTTGCGCGCGCCGTGGGTGGAGATGAAGTACTCGAGGACGGTCAGGCCCTCCATGAAGTTGGCCTTGATCGGCCGTTCGATGATCTCGCCCTTCGGATTGGCCATCAGGCCACGCATGCCGGCCAGCTGCCGGATCTGCTTGAAGGATCCGCGCGCGCCGGAGTTGGCCATCATGAAAATCGGGTTCAGCTCGTCGAGGTTGTCCTGCATCGCCTCCGCGACCTCATCGGTGGCGGCGTTCCAGAGCTCGGTGACGCGCTCCTTGCGCTCGTCCGCCGTGATGTAGCCCTCCTCGTACTCCCTGAGGATCTCGCCGGCCCGCTTCTCGTAACCCTCAAGGATCCGCTCCTTGGAGGGGGGCGAGATCACGTCGTTCTTCGAGATCGTGATGCCCGCGGTGGTCGCGAAGTGAAAGCCGAGCTCCTTGAAGGCGTCCAGCGCCTGGGCGATCGCCCCAGCGCCGTACTGCTCGATCAACTCGTAGACGATCTTGTTGATCTCCTTCTTGGTCAGAGATCGGTTGACGAAGGTGTACGTCTCCGGATCCCAGTCCTTCTCCAGCGCCTCGGCGAGCGCACGCTCGACGCGATCGTTGAAGATGATGCGCCCGACCGTGGTCAGGAAGTGCTCGTGCCCGGCGCGGCGGTATTCGGCGTAGTCCTGGAGCTTCACGAGGCCACGCTCGTACGCCAGCTCAGCCTCCTGTGCCGTCCGGAACGGATGCGGGGCGGGATCGAGGCTGGAGGCGTCGAGCGCCTCCACATCATCCGGAGAGTAGGTCAGGTAGTAGATGCCCAGGACCATGTCCTGCGAGGGCGTCGCCAGGGGCGAGCCGGAAGCCGGTGACAGGATGTTGTTGGCCGACAGCATCAGCACGCGAGCCTCGGCCTGAGCCTCGGCTGAGAGCGGTACGTGCACCGCCATCTGGTCGCCGTCGAAGTCCGCGTTGAAGGCGTGGCAAACCAACGGGTGGACCTGGATCGCCTTGCCCTCGACCAGCACGGGCTCGAAGGCCTGGATGCCCAGGCGGTGAAGCGTCGGGGCTCGGTTCAGCAGGACGGGATGCTCGTGGATGACCTCCTCGAGCACGTCCCAGACCTCGGGCACCATCGAGTCGACCATCTTCTTGGCCGCCTTGATGTTCTGAACGGCCTTGCGCTCAACCAGGCGGGCCATGATGAACGGCTTGAACAGCTCCAGGGCCATCAGCTTCGGCAGGCCACACTGGTGTAGGCGCAGGCTGGGCCCGGACACGATCACCGAGCGGCCCGAGTAGTCAACGCGCTTGCCGAGCAGGTTCTGGCGAAACCGTCCCTGCTTGCCCTTCAGCATGTCCGAGAGAGACTTCAGGGCACGGTTGCCGGGGCCGGTCACGGGACGCCCGCGGCGGCCGTTGTCGAACAGCGCGTCGACGGCCTCCTGGAGCATGCGCTTCTCGTTGTTCACGATGATCTCCGGGGCGCCGAGGTCGAGCAGCCGCTTGAGGCGGTTGTTGCGGTTGATCACCCGGCGGTAAAGGTCGTTCAGGTCCGAAGTCGCAAAGCGCCCACCGTCCAGCTGGACCATCGGCCGCAGCTCCGGCGGAATCACGGGCACGCAGTCGAGGACCATCCACTCAGGCCGGTTCTCGGAGTTCTTGAACGATGACGCGACCTTCAGGCGCTTCACGGCGCGAGCCTGCTTTTGGCCCTTCGACGTGTTGATCGTCTGCTCCAGCTCCTCGCACTCGGCCTTCAGGTCGACCTGGTCGAGCAGCTCGCGGATGGACTCGGCGCCCATGCCGCCCTGGAAGTACTCGCCCCACCCAAATGGGGATCCGAAGCGCTCCTTCAGCTCGCGGAACACGCCCTCGTCGTTGATCACGTCCTTGACCTTCATCGTCTGGAACGTTTCCCAGACCTGCTCCATGCGCAGGATCGCGTCCTCGATGTACGCCTCGGTGTCGGAGATCTCCGATTCGACGGCCTTGCGGAGCTCCTTCAGCGCCTTGGTGCGCTCGGCCTCGTCCAGCTTCTTGGGGTTGGTGAACGGCAGGTTCTCCGCCCAGAGCTCGTCCTCGCCGTCCCAGCCGGCCTTAGCGTTTAAGCCCTCGAGCCAGGCCACGCGGCGCTCCAAGCCCTCCCTGAGCTGCAGCGTGCGCTGCTCGCGCTCCCCCCGGTATGAGTCGAGGACCTTCTGGACCTCCTTCTCGAGCTTGGTCATGTCCTTCGTGCGGGCCTCTTCGTCGACCTGGGTGACGATCGACGCGGCGAAGTACAGGACCTTCTCCAATTCCTTCGGAGCCATGTCGATCAGATAGCCGATCCGGCTCGGCACGCCCTTGAAGAACCAGATATGCGAGACCGGCGAAGCGAGGTCGATATGGCCCATGCGCTCGCGGCGCACCTTCGAGCGGGTGACCTCAACGCCGCAGCGCTCGCAGACGATGCCCTTGTAGCGGACCCGCTTGTACTTGCCGCAGTAGCACTCCCAGTCCTTGGTCGGGCCGAAGATGCGCTCGCAGAAGAGCCCGTCCTTCTCCGGCTTCAAGGTGCGGTAGTTGATCGTCTCCGGCTTGGTGACCTCTCCGTGGCTCCAGCCCCGGATCTTCTTGGAGGAAGCGAGCCCGATCTCGATTGCGTCGAAGTTGTTGATGTCCATGCTCATGCCTTCTCCTCTGCCGTCTCAGCAGCCGCTCCGTTGGTCCCGCCCTCGCCCTCGGCGACGACCTGTTCCTCTTGCTCGTCGGCCGCCCCGTCGCCGTCGCCGTCGGCGCGGACACCCGACAGGTCGATGCCAAGCTCCTCCGCCGCGCGCAGCAGCTCGTCGTCCTCCTCGCCCAGGTCCACGGTCCCCTCCTCGGCCACCAGGACCGGATCGAGCGACAGCGCCTGGATCTCCTTGAGGAGCACCTTGAAGGACTCCGGCACCGAGGGCTCGGCGATGTTCTCGCTCTTGACGATCGACTCATACGCCTTGACCCGGCCGACCGTGTCGTCGGACTTGACGGTCAGCATCTCCTGGAGCGTGTAGGCCGCGCCGTACGCCTCGAGCGCCCAGACTTCCATCTCGCCGAACCGCTGGCCGCCGAACTGCGCCTTGCCGCCCAGCGGCTGCTGGGTGACGAGGGAGTAGGGGCCCGTCGAGCGGGCGTGGATCTTGTCGTCCACGAGGTGGTTCAGCTTCAGGATGTACATCTGGCCGATCGTGACCTCCCCCTCGTAGGGCTCGCCCGTTCGTCCCGAGTAGAGCTGCGCCCGGCCGGCAGACCGTGCGCCCGCCGGAGCGGACTTGTCGAGGCCGAGGTCGATGCCGCGATCGGCGTGCTCCTCCTGCCAGCGGACCAGGGTCTCGTCGACGTCCTCCACGTGGGCGCCGTCGAAAACTGGAGTCGCCACGTAGACGCGGCCGTCGCGGTCCTGCGACTGCTTGTAGGCCTCGGAGCCGTCGTCGTACCAGCCGTTCGCCGCGGCCCACCCCAGGTGGGTCTCCAGGATCTGGCCGATGTTCATCCGGCTCGGGACGCCCAGCGGGTTAAGGATCACGTCGACGGGCGTGCCGTCAGCCAGGAATGGCATGTCCTCCTCCGGAACGATCCGCGAGATCACGCCCTTGTTTCCGTGGCGTCCGGCGAGCTTGTCGCCCTCGGCGATCTTGCGCTTGGTGGCGACGAAGACGCGGACCAGGTTGTTGACGCCGGGAGCGAGGTCGTCGCCGTCCTCGCGATCGAAGGTGATCACGTCGATGACGACGCCGCCCTCGCCGTGCGGGACCTTGAGCGAGGTATCGCGGACCTCCCGCGCCTTCTCCTTGAAGATCGCGCGGATCAGCTTCTCCTCGGCGGTCAGCTCGGTCTCGCCCTTGGGGGTCACCTTGCCGACCAGTAGGTCGCCGGAAACGACCTCGGCGCCGATTCGGACGATGCCCCGCTCGTCGAGGTTTCGAAGCGACTCCTCGGAGCGGTTCGGGATGTCGCGGGTGATCTCCTCGTCGCCCAGCTTGGTGGTGCGGGCGTCGATCTCGTATTCCTCGATGTGGATCGAGGTGAGCTCATCGTCCTTCACCAGGCGCTGCGAGAGAATGATCGCGTCCTCGAAGTTGTAGCCCTCCCAGGACATGAACGCGACCAGGCAGTTCTTGCCGAGCGCGATCTCGCCGCCGGCGGTCGAGGAGCCATCGGCCAGCGCGTCGCCGCCGCTGACCCTCTGGCCGACGTCCACGATCGGCGTCTGGTGGATCAACGTGCCCTGGTTGGAGCGCCTGAACTTGTCCAGGTCGTACTCGTCCCGCGAGGAGCCGTGCGTGACGACGATCCTCTCCGCGTCGACGTAGGTGACCTCGCCGCCGCTTCCGGCGATCGTCACATCGCCGGTGTCGAGCGCGGCGCGCCGCTCCATCCCGGTTCCGATCAGTGGCGCCTCCGGCTTCAACAGCGGCACCGCCTGGCGCTGCATGTTCGAGCCCATCAGCGCCCGGTTCGCGTCGTCGTGCTCAAGGAAGGGAATCAACGCTGTCGCGATCGACCAGATCTGCGTCGGTGAGACGTCCATCAGGTCCACCTGGTTGGGCGTCATCAAGCCGACTTCGCCCTCGCCCACGCGGCAAGAAACGGTCGGACCCTTGAGCTTCTGGCTTTTCGGGTCGACCTCGGCCGACGCCTGAGCGATGATCTTCTCCTCTTCCTGGGTGGCGTCGAGGTGGACGATCTGGTCGGTGACCACGCCCTTCTCGACGACCCGGTAGGGAGTCGTGACGAAACCGTGCTCAGAGACCTCGGCATATGCGGAGAGCGAGCCGATCAGGCCGATGTTCGGGCCCTCCGGCGTCTCGATCGGGCACATCCGGCCGTAGTGGGTCGGGTGCACGTCGCGGACCTCGATCGGCGCGCGCTCGCGCGTCAGCCCACCGGCGCCCAGCGCCGAGAGGCGGCGGCGGTGGGTCAGGCCGGTCAGCGAGTTCGTCTGGTCCATGAACTGCGAGAGCTGAGATGAGCCGAAGAACTCCTTCATCGCGGCGACGACCGGGCGAATGTTGATGATCGTCTGCGGCGTGATCGCGTCGGCGTCCTCGGTGGTGAGTCGCTCGCGCACCACGCGCTCCATCCGGTAGAGGCCGACCCGGAAGGCTTCCTGGATCAGCTCGCCGACCGTCCGCAGGCGGCGGTTGCCGAAGTGCTCGTACTCGTCGAGGTGGTCCTTCAGGGGCTCACGCGAGTAGGTGATCGCCTCGGCCGCGTAGTCCTTGATCGGGTTCTCCTCGTCGATCTCCTCCGGCACGCCCAAAAGGCGCGGCAGGCTGACCAGCTCCTTGATCAGGGCGACGATGTCCTCCTTGGTGAGCGTGCGGTGCTCGAGGTCGACGTCCAGGTCAAGGCGCGCGTTCAGCTTGTAGCGGCCGACCCTGGTCAGGTCATAGCGCTTGGGGTCGAAAAAGAGCTGCTCCAAGAGCGCCTTGGCGGCGTCGACCGACGGCGGCTCCCCCGGGCGCTGCTTCTTGAAGAGCTCGATCAGGGCGCCTTCCGTGGTCCGGGTCGGATCCGTATCGGCGGCGATCGTGTGGCGCATGTAGACCGAGTTGTCGAACAGCGCGAGGATCTCGTCGTCCGACTCGTAGCCCATCGCGCGCAGGAGCACGGTGACCGGCAGCTTGCGCTTGCGATCGATGCGGGCATAGACGCGACCCTTCTTGTCGATCTCCAACTCCAGCCAGGAGCCGCGCGAGGGCATCAGGTTGGCGATGAAAACCTGCTTCTCGCGATCCTTCGGCTCCATCACGTAGGCGCCGGGCGACCGCACGAGCTGCGTGACGACCACGCGCTCGGTGCCGTTGATCACGAACGTTCCGCGCGGAGTCATCCACGGGAAATCCCCCATGAACACGGTCTGCTCCCGGATCTCGCCGGTCTCGCGGTTCTGGAAGGCGACCTTGACGTTCAGGGGTCGCGAGTAGGTGACGTCCTTCTCGCGACACTCCGCGACCGTGTGGGCGGGCTCGCCGAACTCGAAGTCCGAAAAGACGATCGCCAGGTTCCCCGTGTAGTCCTCGATCGGGGAGATGTCGTTGATCGTCTCCCGCAGCATCCCCTTCTTCGGGTCCGTCAGGGACTCAAAGGACCGGAGCTGGATATCGATTAGATGGGGGACCTCGAAAGGCTCCGGAAGCCGTGAGAAAGACCTCCGCGTGACAGGGGCAGCATGAACTCTGGCCAACTGGGCGACTCCTCAGATGGTCGATATGGGCGCTTCAGCGCATGACTGGCGCGAAACAAGGGCAAAACGGCGCGACCGATGAAGTTACCACACGGGGCGTGGCAACTGCAAAAGCCGCGACCGAGCTACTTCAGATCGACGCTGCCGCCGGCCTCTTCGATCTCGGTCTTCAGCTTGTCCGCCTCTTCGCGGTCGATGCCTTCCTTGATCGGGCTCGGCGCGTCGTCCACCAGGGCCTTGGCCTCCTTGAGGCCCAAGCCGGTGGCAGCGCGGACCGCCTTGATCACGGGCACCTTCTTATCGCCCGCGCCGGTCAGGACGACGTCAACGGTTGAGCTCTCCTCCTCAGCGCCGTCATCGCCACCCCCGCCGCCCGCGGCGGGGGCCGCGGCCG
>JALZKA010000054.1 GCA_030859475.1 Actinomycetota bacterium | reverse complement strand
ACACAAAGATTGCACCGGTTTCCGTCAAGCCCGGTCCATGCCTGCTCGGCCGCTTGCTCGAATGCAGCCTCCGCCTCGGTTGAGCTGGAAAGGCCCGCGCCGACGACTACGCTCACGCTGGCCTATCCCGCTCGGGCCGACTGGTTCAGGTATTCCCGCACGAACCCGTCCAGATCGCCGTCGAGCACACGGTTCGCGTCCCCCATCTCGAATCCGGTGCGGTGGTCCTTGACCCGCTGGGTCGGATGCAGCGTATAGCTGCGGATCTGCGAACCCCACTCGGCCGCCTTCTGCTCTCCACGCTCTGCCGCCAGCGCCTGCGCCCGCTCGCGCTCTTGCTCCTCCAACAGCTTTGCGCGCAGGAAACGCATCGCAGTCGCCTTGTTCTGAGTCTGGGAGCGCTCGTTTTGGCACTGGACGGCGATGCCGGTGGGGATGTGCGTGATGCGGACCGCGGAATCCGTCTTGTTGACGTGCTGACCGCCCGCGCCCGATGCCCGGTATGTGTCGATCCGCAGGTCGTCGTCGGCGATCTCGACCTCGACGGCATCGTCGACCATCGGCCCGACGTCGACTTGGGCGAAGGCGGTGTGGCGACGCGACTGCGCGTCGAAGGGCGAAATACGCACCAGCCTGTGGACCCCTCGCTCGGCGGCGAACAGGCCATATGCGTTCTCGCCGCGGGCGACGAACGTCGCGGATTTGAGCCCGGCCTCCTCACCCTCGGATGCCTCACCCATCTCCGACTTCATCCCGCGCCGCTCGGCCCAGCGCAAGTACATCCGCAGGAGCATCTCTGCCCAATCCTGCGAGTCGGTGCCGCCGGCGCCGGAGCGCACGGTGACCACGGCGTCGCCGGAGTCGTATTCACCGTTGAATAGGCGCGCCTCCTCCAGCTCCGCGAGCCGCCTCTCGATCGAGTCAAGCTGCTGATCCAGCTCGGCCTGCATCTCGGGATCCTCCGACGCCATCTCCAAGAGGTCGTCAAGGTCCGCAACGTCGGACTCGAGCGAGCGGAAGGCCTGGAGCCGGCGCTGGACACGGGCGTGCTGGGCGGAGGTCTTGGCAGCGGCCTCCGAGTCGTCCCAGAAGCCGGGCGCCTGCATCCGCTCCTCGAGCTCGGCTACCTCGGACTCGAGCCCGGCTGGGTCAAAGGTAATCCGCGAGCAGGGTCAGCCCCTCGCGTGCCTCCCCGATTCGCTCGTCGGCGGTGCGCTCCCTGGTGACCTCGGCCATAAGGGCAAGCCTAGACGGGCACGACCCGCAACGAAGTGTGCTGGGCGATCACGTCGAAGTCGCGATCGGCGTGGAGAACCGGTACGTCCTCGCGAATCGCGACAGCGGCGATCAGGCAGTCCAGCTGGCTCCGCGGGGTGAAGCCGGCGCGCCTACATGCCCGGTAGACGATCGCTGCCGATTCCCAGTCGGCCAATCCCTCAACCGCGACCGGCCGCGCCCATGCGAGCATGTTGGCGAGTCTGCGGGAATGACTGTCGTCTCGGGCACCCGCGAGTAGCTCCATCCGCACCGGCTCCGTGACCGCGACGGATCTGGAGCTGATGAGATGCTCAAACTGAGCCACCAACCCGGTTTGATTGCCCCGAATTAGCTCGATCCACGCTGACGTATCAGCGAGAGTCAAAGCTCCTCGATCGGCTCATGGTCGCGCAGGTCGGAGAGCTCGAGTCCATCTTCGCCCCACCCGGTTCCCTTCATCGCCAGGACCTCTTCCGTGGTCATCGGCACCACGCCGTTGTCCAAGGCGCGCAGGGCGCGATCGACCGCCTCGCGTTTAGTCCGTATCCGGTAGCGGGCCATCACGCGCTCGATTAGCGCCGCGTCGATCTCGATATTCGTTCTAGCCATTGCCTCTCACATCTACACCGTTATACACATCAAGGTGTAACGGCTCAAGGGCCCAATGTCAAGCCTCTGCGCCGAGTTCCGCAAGCGCCTCGTCCCGATGGTCAAACGAGCGCCAGCTCGCGATCAGCCCGTCGCGGAACTCGAAGAGCCACGCCATCACGTCCGCGCCGGCCTGACCCTCTTCCGGGTCGTCCTCCCACCACCACTCGCGGACGATCAGCGCGACGACGCGGTCGCCGCGCTCGCGCAGCTCTTCGACCACGATCCGCTGCTGCACACCGCCGGGAGCCCGCGTCGCCCAGTCGCGCGCTGCCTCAATCCCCTTGCGGAGTCCACGACTGGCGTGGATCTCGACCCCGGGGTGGAGCGTCGCGACGAATCCACCCAGGTCACGCGAGTTAAAGCTGTCGATAAAGCCCCGAGCGGTTTGCGAGCGTTCTTTCATGCGATATCAGGATCACACGCATCCCTTCGTCGTGATCGCCCGACGGGCTGGGCCTTGCATGGCCGGCTTCCGAGCCGGGCGTAGTATCGCGGTGTGAGTACGGCGACGGGTCCACCGGAGGTCAGCTGGGAGGAGCTTCCGCCGCTGATGCAGAGGCTCGCCGATCTCGGGACGGCGGAGGGCGAGTCCGAGGACCTGCGCCTGCGCAAGCGCGTTCTCAACCTCGCGGTGGCGCTGATCGTCTCGGTTGCTCCGGTCTGGGTCCTCACCTACTCGCTGCTCGGACTCTGGCTCCCCGCGGCGATTCCGGCCGGCTACATCCTGGTGAGCGCGGCGCTTTTCTACACGCAAACCCACACCCGCATGTACCGCGCCTTCCGGCTTAGCCAGCTGACGATGATGCTTCTCCTGCCCTTCTGCCTGCAGTGGAGCCTCGGCGGCTTCGCGAACAGCTCGGCGGTAGCCCTGTGGAGCCTGACCGCTCCGTTGGCCGCCGTGTTCTTCGTCGGCGCTCGCGCTGCGGTTCCCTGGTTCGCGGCTTTCGCCGCCCTGATCGCGCTCTCGGGGGCGCTTGACCCCGCGCTCTCAGAGGGAGCGCCCCACGTCCCCGATGGGGTCATCGTCGGCTTCTTCGCCCTCAACTTCCTCGCCGTGTCCGCCACCGTGTTCACGCTGCTTCAATACTTCGTTCGTTCCCGGGAGGCAGAGCAGGCACGATCGGAACGCTTGCTCCTTAACGTCCTCCCCGAGCCTGTGGCGAGGCGACTCAAACGGTCCGAGGGCGTGATCGCCGACGGCTATCCCGAGGTCACGGTCCTGTTCGCCGACATCGTCGACTTCACGCCGCTCGCCGAGCGGATGAAGCCGGAGTCCCTCGTGCAAGTGCTGGACCGCGTGTTTACCCGCTGGGACGCGCTCGCGGTGCGCCACGGGCTGGAGAAGATCAAGACCATCGGCGACGCCTACATGGCCGCCGGCGGCGTTCCAGAGCCTCGTCCCGATCACGCCGCTGCGGTCGCCCGGATGGCTCTGGAGATGTGCGACGGAATTACGGACGACGAGATCCCGTTGCGGGTGCGGATCGGGGTCGACACCGGGCCGGTGGTCGCCGGCGTGATCGGGCGCTCGAAGTTCATCTATGACCTCTGGGGCGACACCGTCAACACGGCCAGCCGCATGGAATCGACCGGGGAAGCCGGCCGCATCCAGGTAACCGACCGGGTTCGGGCAGCGCTCGAGCCGGAGTTCCTGCTTCGCCGCCGCGGCGAGATCGCGATCAAGGGCAAGGAGACAATGGTCACCTATTTTCTGGAGGGGGCACGGTAGACGCGCGGCGTCTCAAGACGCTTGTCGCCGGGAGTCTGGGCGACGCTGCCCGGCTCAGCCGCCGTGGCAGTTCTTGAACTTCTTGCCGGAGCCGCACCAGCAGGGCTCGTTGCGGCCCAGCTTCTCGTTCTCTGACTTCACCACGGTGCCGGTCGGCTGTTGCTGCGCGGCGGGTGCCGCGGCGGCCTGCTGCCCAACCGTGGCCGCGGCGACTCCGGCGCTCCCCGCCGCCTCCGCTGCGTCGCGGAGGGCCGAAGGCTGCGCCTCGCCGTCGCCGCCCGAGTAGTTCACCTGCTGCGGCTGGCTTGGTCCGGAGCCAAAGCGCTCGCGGGCCTCCTCCGGCTCGACATTGACCTCCACGTGGAAGATCACCCGGGCGAACTCCTGCCAGATCGCAGCCATCAGCTCCTGGAACAGGAGATAGCCCTCGTTCTTGTAAGCGACCAGCGGGTCGATCTGGGCGAATCCGCGCAGGTGGATGCCCTCACGAAGGTAGTCCATCTCATACAGGTGCTCGCGCCAGCGGTTGTCGATGATCTGCAACAGGATCTGGCGCTCGAGCCAGCCCATGAGCTCCGGCCCGAACTGCTTTGAGCGCTCCTCGTAGGCGGCGAGCAGGTCGTCGGTGAGCATGCCCGCGATCTCCTCGCGAGTCGACGTCTGCGGGTCCAGGTCGGCGAGCTCCACATCCAGCGGCCAGATCGACGCGGCCATTGAATGCAGGCCGCCCAGGTCCCACTCCTCGAAGATGTCTCCTGCGGTGAATTCCGCAACCAGCCGTTCCGGTACGGCGGCGACCTCGGCGCGGGCGACCTCCGACATGTCGCGGCCCTCCAGGATCTCCCGCCTGTACTTGTAGACCACTCGTCGCTGCTCGTTCATGACGTCGTCGTACTCGAGGACGCGCTTCCGGATCAGGAAGTTCTGCTGCTCGACCTTCTTCTGGGCGCCTTCGATCTGCTTGGTCAGCATCTTCGCCTCGAGCGGGTACTCCTCGCCCTGCTCGTCGACAGGACCCAGGCGGTCGAGGATCTTGTAGATGCGATCGCCGGCGAAGAGCCGCACCAAGTCGTCCTCCGCCGAGAGGAAGAAGCGGGACTCGCCGGGGTCCCCCTGGCGGCCGGCGCGGCCGCGCAGCTGGTTGTCGATCCGCCGCGACTCGTGACGCTCCGTGCCGCAGATGTAAAGGCCGCCAAGCTCGCGCACCTGGTCACCTTCGGCTTGGCACTGCTCTTCGAGGCCGGGGAGGGCTTCCGCCAGGGCCGCTTCGTATCCGTCGGCACCGGGCCTGGTCCCCTGCTTCGCGAGCTCGGCCTTGGCCATCGCCTCCGGATCCCCGCCGAGCTTGATGTCGACACCGCGGCCGGCCATGTTCGTCGCAATCGTGACGGCGCCGATCCGCCCGGCCTGGGAGATCGTCTCGCCCTCGCGTTCGGCGTGCTCGGGCTTCGCGTTCAGGACCACGTGCTCGATGCCGTTGCGCTTGAACTCGGCGCCGAGCATCTCTGACACCTCGACGGAGATCGTTCCGATCAGCACCGGCTGACCGTTCTGGTTGCGCTCGACGATCTCATTGACCAGGGCCTTCCACTTGCCGGCTCGGGTCTTGTAGATCTGGTCGTTGTGGTCCGCGCGCACCATCGGGCGGTGGGTCTTCACCTCGATGACCGGCATCTCGTAGATCTTCATGAACTCCTGGGCTTCGGTCAGCGCCGTGCCCGTCATGCCGCTGAGCTTGTCGTACAGGCGGAAGTAGTTCTGGAGCGTGATCGTCGCCAGAGTCTGGTTCTCCTCGCCGATCCGCGCGCCCTCCTTGGCCTCGATCGCCTGGTGCAGCCCTTCTGACCAGCGCCTGCCCTCGAGGATGCGGCCGGTGAACTCGTCGATGATCATGACCTGGCCGTCGATCACGGCGTAGTCGGTGTCGCGCTTGTAGAGCGACTCTGCCTTGAGCGACTGAATCAGGTGGTTGACGAGGGTGCCGTTCTCCGAGATGTAGAGGTGGTCGATGCCGAGGAATTTCTCAGCCTTGTGGACGCCGGCCTCGGTTGGCGCCACGGTCTTGTGCTTCTCGTCGTACTCGAAATCGTGCTCCGCCTCGGAGGTATCCCGGGACTCGCCCAGCGACTTCAGCTTCGTCTTCGCCTCTTGCCCGATCATCTGCTTGGCCAGCCGCGCGAAGGTGAAGTAGGTGTCGGCGGCCTGCTCCGGCTTGCCCGAGATAATCAGCGGCGTCCGCGCCTCGTCGATCAGGATGTTGTCGACCTCGTCGACGATGCCGAATGCGTGATCGCGCTGGACGCACTCCTCGAGCGAAGAGGCCATGTTGTCGCGCAGATAGTCGAAGCCGAACTCGGAGTTGGTGCCGTAGGTGACGTCGGCCGCGTATTGCCGGCGACGCTCGGCCGGGGCCATCATCGACTGGATCACGCCCACTTCCATGCCCAGCGCGTGGTAGATCGGGGACATCCACTCGGCATCGCGGCGCGCGAGGTAGTCGTTGACGGTGACCAGATGAACCGAGTTGCCCGCCAGCGTGTTCAGGAAGACCGCCGGTGTCGCGGTCAGCGTCTTGCCCTCACCGGTCTTCATCTCGGCGATCGCCCCGTCGTGCAGGACCATCGCCCCGATCAGCTGCACGTCGAAAGGGCGCTGGCCCAGGGTGCGGCGGGCGGCTTCGCGGGTCAAGGCAAAGGCCTCGGGAAGCAGCGACTGGAGGGACTCACCGTTACCGCCACGCTCGCGAAGGCCAGCCGCCTCCGTGCGCAGCTCAGCGTCGTCGAGCAGCTCCATCTCCGGTTCGATCTCGTTGATCCGGGCGACCGCGCTCTCGAATTCCTTGAGCTTCTTACCTTCGCCCATGCGCAACGCGCGATCGATGATTCCTCGGCCTGCCATCGATGTTTCAGGGTATCGCCCCCCGGTTGGCCGGGCCGGGGTACCCGCGGCATATCCTGAACGGATGGCCAGGCTTCCCGTGGGGGCGCACATCGAGGGCCACGCCCCGCTCGCCGAAGCGGCCGTCGTCGGGGCCGACTGCGTGCAGCTTTTCCTGTCGAACCCGCAGGGCTGGGAGAAGCCGCCCGAGCGGGGCGACGCAGCCGAGCTGCGCGCCTCCGAGCTGGACGTCTATGTGCACGCGCCCTATCTGATCAACGTCTGCTCGCCCAGGCCGAACATCCGCCACGGCTCGCGCAAGATCCTGACCCAGACCTGCGACGCGGCCGCCGCAATCGGGGCGCGGGCCGTGATCGTCCACCCCGGGCACGCGGAGGATGGCATCGAAGCCGGCGTTGCGCGCTGGACCTCAACCCTTGAGCGCCTGGCGAGTGATGTCCCCGTCTACCTGGAGAACACGGCAGGCGGCGATCATGCCGTCGCACGCCGCTTTGACGCGCTTGCGCTCCTCTGGGAAGCGGTGGACGCGGCGAAGACGGACGTCGAGGTCGGCTTCTGCTTCGACACCTGCCACGCACACGCGGCCGGCGAGGAGCTCACGGATGCGGTCGAGCGCGCTCAGGCCATCACCGGGCGAATCGACCTGGTCCACGCCAACGACTCGCGCGACCCCGCCGGCACCGGGGCCGACCGGCACGCCAACATCGGCGCCGGGACGATCGACCTGGGCGTGCTGCGGCACATGATCCGGGTGGCCGGGGCGCCAATCGTCGTCGAGACCCCGCGCGACGTCGAGGCGCTGCGCGCGGACGTCGATTTCTGCCGGGCGGCCGTGGCGGGCGCCTAGGGCGGGAGCGCTATGCAGCGCTGTCGCGCAGCTTCCGGCTGAAGCGCCGGGACTCCGTGCGGTGGCGGCGCAAGTCGCGGTTGCGCTTTACCTGCCGCCGCACGTCCTGGGCCAGCTCATGGATCGTGTGGAGCATCTCCGGCGCGGCCTCACGAGCCCGAATCGTCGTCCCCTTGAGGCGCAGGGTGGCCTCGGCGACGAACTTGTCGGTAACCCGGGGGTTGGGCTCCTCTCGGAGCTCGACGTCGAGGGTGGCAAGCTGGGACACCTGGCGGCCCACGCGCTTGAACCGTTTCCGGATCGCGTCCTCCAGTTCGGGGGTGACTTCCATGTTGCGGCCCCTGACCTCGATTCTCACAACCCAGCTCCTCTCGTAGCTCGTGCAGTGACCTCAGATATTACGCCGCCAGACCCGAATCTCCTAATCCGGATGCTTCGGCGCAGGCGAAGGTGAGGGCCCGGACTCGCCTTGCGCCCGCCTCGCGCAGGACCGAGGCGCAGGCGCTAATCGTCGCGCCGGTGGTGACGACGTCGTCGACCAGCCAAAGGTCGTCGCCGCGCAGGCGGATGTTTTCGCGCAGGAGCCGGATCCGGGGAGGATCAGCGAGCCGCGCTGCCCGGCTTCGGCCGACTTGGCGCGGGCCGTCGTCGCGAGCCAGACACACCCCGGCCCGGCCGGAGGGAGCGAGCTTTGCGACGAGCCGGGCAAGTAGATGTGCATTGTCGAACCCACGCGCGCGCTCACGAGCCGGCGCCGGGGGAACGGAGACGATCCAGTCGGGCCTTGCCGTCCCGAGTGCCCTGACCATGAGCTCCGCGGCGACCTCGGCAAGGCCGATCCGGGAGGCGTACTTCAGCTTCGCAACCAGCTCCCGCGGGACACCCTCGTAGGAAGCGGCGCTGATCACCTCGAGGCCGCACGGAAGGATCGTGTGCCGAGGCTGCTCTCGGCCGAGTTGCCGCGAGCAGCTGGGGCAGATGTTCCGGCGCGGTTCGCAGGGCGCGGCGCAGATCCCGCAAAGCGGCGGGGCGACCAGGCTGATGACGGCATCTAGCACACCAAGACCCTCTCGGTCATCGGCACACGCAGGGGAGACGCCACGGACCAAACCTGTCCCGGCTTCGCGACGAATCGGTCCAGGGGCCCGGCGTCCCTCTCCCTGAGCATGCAACCGCCTCGTGCCCCGAACGTCCCGCGCGGCCCCGTATAGCGGGCAGTGCGGGACGGTCGGGGCGCTGGCGGTGGCGTCGCGGCGCCCGCCACCGCAGCGCGGTCGGGGTTTCTTGTCCTATGCGCACGAAAGCGCGACCGCGCCGGGTTGCTGCGCGCTGAGGTCGTGGCCGGTCGATCGCCTCACCAGGGGAGTCTGAGAGGGCAGGGATGCCCGGCGCGAAGAGGACATGGATGTCCGCTCCCCTGGGAGGTGACGCCGGCCGCGACCCCCGAGACCTGAATGCAGGGCCTTGCTCGTCCTCGCCGATCGGCCCGGGACAAGTTGCGCGATCTCGCTCAGTCGAAGACGAGCCGCTCGACCGCGGTGAGGTCGTTCTCGCAGCCGACCACGGCGGGGGCCTTGCCGAGCGCCGTGTCCGGGTCCTTCAGGCCATGGCCGGTGAGCACGCAGACCACCGTGCCCGGCACCTCGTCGCCATCGGCCACGGGCAGGCCATGGGTGAGGATGCCCGCGACCGAAGCGGCGGAGGCGGGTTCGCAAAATACCCCCTCGCGTGAGGCAAGCAGGTGGTAGGCGGCGAGGATCTGCTCGTCTGAGATCGCCGCGATCCGGCCCCGGGACGAGGTCACCGCCGCCATCGCCTCCTCCCAGCGGGCCGGGTTGCCGATCCGGATCGCCGATGCCACCGTTTCAGGCTCCTCGATCGGATGGCCGGCTACGAGGGGAGCCGCCCCCTCGGCCTGAAACCCATACAGGATCGGGTTAGCGTCGCGCTCGATAAAGCCCTTGTGCCAGGCGGTCACGTTGCCGGCGTTGCCGACCGGGATAGCCAGGGCCGCGGGCGGACCGTCCAGTTCGTCGATCACCTCGAAGGCAGCCGTCTTCTGCCCCTCGATCCGGTAGGGATTGACCGAGTTGACGAGCTCGATCGGATGCTTGGCGGCGAGTTCGCGCACGATCCGAAACGCGTCGTCGAAGTTGCCGCGCAGGGCGATCACCCGCGCGCCGTGCATCAGCGCCTGGGCAAGCTTGCCGATCGCGATCTTGCCCTCGGGCACGATCACCGCTCCACGCAGGCCGGCGCGTGCCGCGTAGGCGGCCGCGCTGGCGGCGGTGTTGCCGGTCGACGCGCAGATCACCGCCTCGGCCCCGCGGCCGGCGGCACGAGAGACGGCGACGGTCATCCCCCGGTCCTTGAAGGAGCCGGTTGGATTGGCGCCCTCGAACTTGAGCAAGACCCGGGCGCCGACCCGATCCGAGATCACCGGCGCCTCGATCAGCGGCGTGGAGCCCTCGTTCAGGCTGACGACGGGGTCGCCGGGCTCCAGCGGCAGGGATTCCCGGTATCTCTCGATCAAGCCCTGCGGCATCAGTCGACGGGCACAGGTGAGAGCTCTTCCTCGATGACCCGGATGGCCCGCGGCGTCGCCCGCATGAAGTCGAGCTTGCCGAGCTCGTCGAGGGCTCCGTAGAAAGCGGCTTCGGGGGTGTCATGCATCACCATCACCAGCCGCGCCTGCTTGCCGCTGCCCCGCTGTACGACGCTGCGGACGGAGATCCCGGCCTGCCCGAGGATGTCGGCGACGGCCGCCAGGACCCCGGGGCGGTCAGCGACCTCGAGGTGAAGGTAAAACGACGACGACACGTCACGGACCATCGCCAGCTCACGTTGGGTGTCATGGACGGGCGCATCACCGGAGAGGATCGAGACGACGTCGCCAAGAACGGCGGTCGCCGTTGCCATGCCGCCGGCGCCGGGGCCGGAAATCGTGATCTCGTTGATCGCCGGTGCCTGCACCATGACGGCGTTGAAGGGGCCCTCGACCGGCGCGAGTGGGTGGCCCCGGTAGAGGAAGCACGGGAAGACGCGCACGCTGACCCCGCCCTCGCGTACCTCCGCGACGCCCAGGAGCTTCAGCGAAAGGCCCAGCTCCTTCGCGTAGGCGAGATCGTCCGGCTGGACCTCGGTGATGCCCTCGTAGGACACGTCGTCCAGATGGACCGGCGTGTGGAAGGCAAGGCGGGCCAGGATCGCCATCTTCGCCGCGGCATCGGCACCGCCCACGTCCGCCGTGGGATCGGCCTCGGCGTAGCCCAGGTCCTGGGCCTGCCCCAGGACCTGCTCGAACGACGCGCCGGTGCGGGCCATCTCCGTAAGGATGAAGTTCGTCGTCCCATTGACGATCCCGAAGACCTTGGTCATCTCCGTCGCCGCCAGGCTCTCCTGAATCACGCGGATCACGGGAACCACCCCGGCGACGGCGGCCTCGAAGCGAAGCTGGACCCCCGACTCGCGTGCGGCGGCGAACAGCTCCTCTCCGTGCTGGGCGACGAGCTGCTTGTTCGCGGTCACCACGTGCTTGCCGGCCGCAAGCGCGCGCAGGACATAGTCGCGCGCCGGGTCGAGCCCGCCGATCAGCTCGACCACCACGTCTGATTCGGCCAGGATCCGGTCGAAGTCACCCTCGCTCCGCCGCAGGACTCCGGCGATCTCCGGGCGGCGGCCCGAAGTCGCGGCTACCGCGTCGGCGCGATCGGCAATCAGGTCGTGGAAGGCGCCGCCCACCGTTCCCTTGCCGAGCAGTCCGATTCGGGCTACGTCAGACATCGCGGCCCAGCAGGTCGCTGTGGGTTTCGCGCCTGACGACGACTCGCGCGTCGCCGTTGTCGACGAAGATCACGGGCGGGCGCGTCACGCCGTTGTAGTTCGAAGCCATCGCATGACCATATGCACCCGTTGCCGGGGTAACGAGGATGTCCCCCGCCCGGGGCGCTGCGAGCAGGACATCGCGGATGATCACGTCGCTCGACTCGCAGTGCATTCCGGCGACCGTGACGTGCGTGTCGGGTGGATCCGCGGCTCGGTTGGCGATCAGCGCGTCGTAGCGGGCGCCGTACAGCATCGGCCGCAAGTTGTCGGACATGCCACCGTCCACGGCGACGTAGGTGCGGACGTCCGGGATCTCCTTGACCGTCCCCACCTCGTACAGGGTGATGCCGGCGTTGCCGACCAGCGACCGGCCTGGCTCGACCAGGATCCTTGGCATCGGGTCGATGACCCTGCGCACCCCCTCGACCTTGACATCCACATAGCTGGCGACCGACGGCGGCTCGTCGTCCGCCATGTAGGCGATGCCAAGGCCGCCGCCCACGTTCAACAGGCGGAACTCGTCCGCGCTGAGCCCTGAGTCCGCGGCCAAGGTGGCGAGTGCCTCGATCGTTTTCGTGTAGGGCTCCAGCTCGAAGATCTGGGAGCCGATGTGGGCGTGAAGGCCCACGAGCCTCGGGTTCCGAGCCGAACGCACCGCCTCGATGGCCCGCGCGGCCAGCCCGTCTTCCAGGCCGAACCCGAACTTCGAGTCGAGCTGGCCTGTTTGGATGTATGAATGCGTGTCCGCCTTGATCCCGGGCGTCACCCGGATCAGCACGTCTTGAGGCCGATCAAGCAGGGCGTCCAGCCTCGCGATCTCGTCGAACGAGTCGATGATCAGGTGCCCGACCCCTGCCCGGATCGCCTGCTCCAATTCGGCCGTGGTCTTGTTGTTGCCGTGCATGTGGATGCGGGCCGGATCGCACCCGGCGGCGATCGCCATGTGAAGCTCACCACCCGACGCGACGTCGATCGCGAGCCCCTCCTCGAAGAGCAGCCGGTAGACCGCGCTGATCGGTGCCGCCTTCGAGGCGTAGATCACCTCGAAGTCGTCGGTTTGGGCTTTGAACGCGTCCAGGTATGCCCGGGCGCGGGCGCGCAGGTCGGCCTCCGCGTACACATAGGCGGGGGTCCCGAATTCGGCCGCGAGCTCCGTCGTGTCGCATCCGCCGACGATCAGGTGCCCGGACTCGGACACGTAGCTGCCGATCGGGTAGGTAGCCGATCCCTTGACGGGATCGGCCGGCATAGCAGGCCTCATGGGACCCGGATCTCTTCTCGCCGACTCATCGAGCCGGTCATTATCCCGGCCATGAGTGATCTTCGTTCCCGCAGCTGATGCGCCGGACGCTTCCGTCTCCCGAAGGCCCGACTCGGCGCGGGGTGCATCAGGACCGGCCCTTTTGGATTTGGCTGCCGAAGCGGGGCGGCCCCTGGCCGGGAATTGTGATCTTGCACGGGGCGGGCTCGGCGAAGGAGAACCATGCTGACTTCGGCCGGATGTGCGCGGCTGGGGGCTGGGCGGCGGTCGCCTATGACCAGCGCGGACACGGCGAGTCGACCGACGAGATGGGTCCGGCGGCCCTGAGCGACGTGGGGCGGATGGCCCGGTTCCTGGGATCCATCGACGGCGTCGACGAGGGCCGGATCGCAACCCGGGGCTCCAGCATGGGTGGGTTCATGGCGATCCACGCCGCGGCAAGCTCCGACGCAGTCGCCGGCGCCATCGCGATCTGCCCGGCCGGAGAAGAGCATCTTCTCCGGGGCTTGCGGAACGACGACCTCGACTTCCGGGCGGGTCCGGAAGCACGGTCCAGCCTGAAGGCCTGGCTTTCGGAGCACGACCTGCGTGAGGCGGCGGAGCTGATGGGGTCAAAGCCGTTGATCTTGCTCCACGCGCGCGGCGACGAGCGCATTCCGAGCGACTTCACGGATGAGCTGGGTCGCCGCAAGCAGCCGCCGGTCAAGGTGATCGTCGTGCCCGGGGGCCATCACCGGTCCGTTCAGCACGACGCGGAGCTGCAAGCGGTCGCGCTCGACTGGATCGGGCGCCACGTCTGAAGGCCGTAAAGCCGACCGGTTACTTCGGGTTCAGGAGGCCGCCGGGGCCGAGCAAGCCGTCGCCCACCCCGTTGACGGTCTTGCTGGCGTTGTCGCCCAGCTTGGGGCTGCCGAGGACGCCGCCAACGCCGTTTAAGGTGTTGTTCACGGTCTTGTCAAGCGGCTTGGTGAGATCGTCCGTGAGGTCGGTCAGGCCAAGGTTGAGGCCGAGCCCGGATGTCGTGTTGTCCAACCCGGAAACCAGATTGGTCAACGTCCCAGGCGTGGTGGCACCCGGCGGCACGACCGGGGGGTTCGGCCCGGGGCCCGGGTCAGGGCCGGGACCCGGGCCAGGGTCGCCGGGACCCGCGCCGGGTCCGCCGCCCGGGCCCAGCG